>JAQVFD010000259.1 GCA_028697435.1 Clostridiaceae bacterium | reverse complement strand
ACGTCCGTCCGGTGTCTTTTCTCTGTAGTTGATGGAAAGCACAACTTCTCCGAATTTTGTAGTCATTCCAAATATGGCAGATAGCCACATCCAGAATACTGCTCCGGGACCTCCTAAAGCTATGGCTGTGGCGACTCCGGCAATATTACCTGTGCCGACTGTTGCTGCAAGTGCTGTTGCAACGGCCTGGAATGCGGTGATTTCACCTTCGCCTTTTCCTTCCTTCTTGAACATTTTCAAAAGAGTGCTTTTAAGTATGTAACCTAGTTTTGCAATTGACATAAAATTAGTGCGAATAGTGAGGTAAACGCCTGTACCAACTAAGAAGACCAACATGTAGGGACCCCATACAAAGGAGTTGACAATACCATTTAGTTCCATTAACTTTTCCATAGGATACCTCCTCGTTTTAATATACATCAAATATCTGCCCAATAAACAATATGCTTATAAAATAGAAATAGTCATAAAAGTTTTTGGGGGATATTGAATGCCAATTATTAATAATACATCATAATTTTATCAATTATATTGTCAATTTACAAGATAAATTATTGGAATATTATAATTTATTATAATATTAAGAACATAAATTAAATAATAAAAAGTTTCCCATTTATTTGAAAGTATTTAAATGTAATTAACAATGCAACAAAATAGGTGGTTTTGTCGTCTTTTCTTAATATATTGATTAATTGAATCAAATTCTATAAAATATTAAGTACAAGTTGTTAATAGTATTCAACTATGGAATTGATTAAAGATGGGGTGATATTTTGGAGATTCTGGTAAAGGGTATAAGCAACCTGGGCTATATTGCATATTCAATCATAATACTAGTAGCAATCATATTTGCTGTTTCCTTTATTACAATGGTATTAGTCAGGGGAAAATACCGCAGTCTGCAGAAGGACTTGGAAACGGCTGCATCCAGAAGGGATGCCAGGTTCAGAAGTCAGGTATTGAGCGATATTGTTGAGGATTATAAAACCATCTCCTTGGCTTCCGGAGGGGAAATCAACACTCAGGCAATAGTAGAGAAGAATTTCAGCATGAAGCTTACAGGCCTGGGATTGGGAGAACGTTTTGTGAAGAACTCGGTTTCATTAATGGTTGTGCTGGGACTCCTGGGAACTTTTTACGGTCTTACTATGTCCGTGGGAAGACTGGTGGAGCTTTTGAGCGCCAGCGGAAACAGTGATATGCTTGTCAGCATGGAATCTGTTATTTCGGGGCTAATCTCTTCGGTAAGAGGAATGGCAGTAGCTTTTTCTACGAGCCTTGCAGGGGTCGGAGGATCTATTGTAATTACAATTCTGGGAATTTTGATAAATATTGAAGAGTCGAGGCAAAGCCTCATGGTTCAGCTTGAGGATTATCTGGATAATGTTGTGGAGCAGGAGCTTCTACAGAATAAGGAATCGGAACTTAGCCGCATAAGCAAGGCTATTGTCACCTCCTTTGACGGTTTCAGCGAAAAGGTAGAAAATATTCTCAGCAATACCGTATTGGATTTCTCAGATAAGCTCGCAGCAGCAGGCAGCAATATAGAGAACTCTTCCAAATGCCTTGAGGAAACGATAATGAGATTTGAAAAGGCACTTGAGCTATTCAGCAATAATACCAGAGATTTCGGCGAGTTTAATCATAATTTGAGAGGCAATATTGAAAGAATGGATGTAAGCTTCATAAATCTTAGGGAATCCTTGGCGGAGACTTCAAAGCAAATACTTTCAAATCAAGAAACCATGAGGGGTTTTTCATCAGCTGTTCAGCAGGCGGCATCAACCCATGAAGGTGAAAAAGGCACAGGAAGTGATAGAAGATGATTAAAACAAGGAAAAGATATTTTGGGGGAGGGTCTGCAGCCCAGGATTTCTGGCCTTCATTTACGGATGTAATGTCAACTCTGGCATTGATACTGTTTTTTCTTATGCTGCTGGCCTATGTCCAGAACATTATTTATGGAAACAATCTTGAGAATGCAAAGCGGCAGCTGGAACTATCCCGGGCGGAAATAAGCAGCGCAGAAAGAGAGCTTAGACGTATAAGGCTGGATGTGGAAAAGACAAAAGCAGCCCTGGCATTATCCGAACAAGAAATTGAAAACCAGAGAGAGACTATAGCCTTAAGCAATGAAGAACTGGAAAGTCTCAGAGTACGCCTTCAAGGCATTGCCTTTCTGAGACTGGATATACTGCAGAAAGTCAAGGAATCTGTAGAACAAGAGTTGGGAGGGTATAATGAAAGAGGGCAGGAACTTGTATCTATAGGAGATAATGCAAATATTATAATCAATGAAAGCTTGGTTTTTTCATATAATTCATATAAGCTAAAGCCGGAGGCGGAAGATCTTCTGACACAATTGTCCAAAGCATTTGAAAGAGTACTGGAGAATCCCGAGGTAAGAGAAAATATAGATGCCATTAGCATTGACGGTCATGCGGACAAGATGGGGGATTCGGCTTACAACAGGGAATTGTCAACCAGAAGGGCAACCGAGGTAGTAAATTACATGTTTAAGGTGAATCCCAATTTGGAGGACAAGTACGGTGAATATTTCGCAGCCAACGGTTATTCGGAGTTCCGTCCCATAAGCACAGGCAGTGATGAACAAAGCAGGTCTGCCAACAGACGTATCGAGATTTCAATAATAGTAAAGGATTCGAATATACAAAAAGTTATTGAAAAGTACCTGGATGAAACAGAAGAAATATTATACTAGAGAAAAAAGAGAATGCGGCTTAGGCCGCATTCTTCATAGCTTTTCCGGACCACCGTATTCCACACCTTTTGCATCTACGGTGATCTTCTTTATTCGCTGATCTTCAATGGGCTTGTCGGAGCGATTCCTTTTTACGGCTACAATTCTTTCGGCTGTCTCGATACCTTCCGTAACCTTCCCAAAAGCGGCGTATTGTCCATCCAGGTGTGGAGAATCTGCTGTCATTATAAAGAACTGTGATCCGGCTGAATTCGGAGACATGGATCTGGCCATAGAAATGACACCTTTTTCATGCTTTAGGTTGTTTACAAAGCCGTTTGCCTTAAATTCACCCTTGATTCCATAACCGGGACCACCCATTCCCGTACCTTTAGGATCCCCCCCTTGTATCATAAAACCGGGAATAACTCTGTGGAATATTAAACCGTCATAAAAAGCTTTATTTGCAAGGGATATAAAATTCCTTACCGTATTAGGAGCAATATCGGGGTACAACTCCAGTTTCATAATATCTCCATTTTCCATTTCAATGGTTGCTACGGGGTTGTTGCTCATGTCAAATCATCCTTCCTGTTTGTTTTATTTTTTTATTTGTACGTCTACTTCAGATTG
>JAQVFD010000258.1 GCA_028697435.1 Clostridiaceae bacterium | reverse complement strand
TTTAGGCGATCATGTAGTCAGAGAAGCAAACCATTATTTGAGGATACTTAAAAAATATGCGGGTGTATCTGTAAACAAATAAGCACAGTCAATAGAAAAGGCTTTCTAATATCAAAACCAATATCGGAAACTTTTAGGGTAATATGGGAGTATCCCAGTATACCCACAGGCTATTTGATGAAAAGCAGCAAAACTTAATATGAAACATTTGATAGGCACTATATTGTGCCTATCTTCTATTTTGAATATTGTAAAAATTTGATAGAGTATGTAGAAAATTGCCGATATATTTAATATACTATAATTATATCGTGAAACAACATCTATGCGAATTCACTTATAAGGGGAAAAATATGAAGAAATTCAACCAATATAAAATGCGGCTGCTGTCAAGAGTTTTCAGTACATTTATGATTATATTCATAATGTTTTCTTTGATTTACCCACAGATTTCATATGGAGACTCAACGAATCACCGTGAAAAGAAAGTCGTAAAAGTCGGATATTACTTATATGAAGGATATCAAGAAGTTGATAAAAACGGTGTATATTCCGGATATGGATATGATTATCTGAAAGAAATATCCCAGTTTGCTAATTGGGATTATGAATTTATAGTTGCGCCTTTTCCCGAATGCATTAGAATGTTGGAAAATGGTGAAGTAGATATTGTCGGAGGCATAGACAAGAATGCATTAAAATCCGATAAGATTGCCTATTCTCATTATTCTAACAGAAATTCGCAGACTCATTTATATACCAAGTCTACCGATACTGAACTGAGCTTTGATTCTTTTTCAAAACTTAATGGCATTTACGTAGGTATTCTGGAAGGTGATTATCAGGAAGCATATTTGGATGACTATTCAAGTAAAAATCACATTACAATTAATAAAATGTACTATGAGAATTTACTTGATATGGAGACAGCTCTGGAAAACAATCAAGTTCACGCAATCTTCACTTCAATTGAGTCAAATAAAAAGTATGATAAAATTATTGGAAGAATGGACGAGCGTCCCTTATATTATGGAGTGAATAAGAACAATCAGGTGCTGTTGGATGAACTGGACAAGTCCATGAATAATATAAAAAACAGCAATCCATCTTATGATATGCAAATACAAAACAAGTATTTCATAAAGGGCAATGTTGCGGCACCTTCGTTTACTGTTGAGGAGCTTAAGTATATCAAAGAAAAGGGCACTGTAAAAGTGTCATATGACCAAGGGTGGCAGCCTATTGAGTATTACGATGAAAAAACCGGCGATATCAAAGGTGTTACAAAAGATCTATTTGATTTATTATCAAAGTATACAGGGCTAAAATTTGAATTTGTAAGGGCGGAAACCTTAAGCCAGGCATTGGATTTTGTAAAAACAGGAGAGGCTGACATGATAAGTCTGGTTTCCCATGACTATAATATATCTGAACAGAGAGGGCTGTATACCTCCAGCATATGTATCAATGCTTCGCTGGTAGGTGTAATCGCAAAGGATAGAAATTTCGATGGTATTGAGCAGATTGCGATGCCGGAGGATTATTATCTGGATATACTGGAAAACTATGATGTAAAGGAATATGAAACAGTAGAGGACTGTTTTGAAGCCGTTAACTCAGGTAAGGCAGATGCTACAATTGCAAACGCATATGCGGCAAACTATTATTTGGCAAACCCCAAATTTGTTAATCTGATAAGGCAGGATCTGATTGGATATTCCGAAGATCTTTCTCTGGGAGTTTCAAAGTATGAAAATATTGAACTGCTGAATATCTTGAACAAAGGCTTGCATTGCATTTCCGATATGGAATTATCAAATATAATTTTAAGTAATTATGTTGTATATGAGCAGCCTAAATTCAGAAAACTGTACTATTCAAATCCTACATTATTTATAGGCACAGTAGTGTTTTTAGTAACGATAGCTATTGCTGTTTTAATCTACATAATAATGTTAAAGAATAAAGTAAATTCAACTAATTTAAAGATGATAGAATTCTTGAATATTGAAAAAAGCAGAATGGAAAATTCATTGCGCAGCGAAGCTGAGAGGGATGCGCTAACGGGACTGTTTAACCGGAGAAAAATCGAAGCAGAATTAAAAGAATTTTTATTAAAGATAAGTGTTGATAATCAAACGAGAATACAAACCACACATTTACCGAATAAGGATATTCATTGCATGATGATACTTGATCTGGATGGATTTAAGATTGTAAATGACAGATATGGACATCCGGAGGGAGACATATTGTTGAAGAGGATTGCCCGGGAACTGGAATTGATTGCAGGCGAAGAAAATCTGGTAGGCAGACTTGGCGGAGATGAATTTATATTTTTGTTCAAGTACATTACCGGTGCCGGTGAAGCAGCCAATTTGGCAGAAAAGGTTCATAAAGTTATCGGACAGATAGCCAAGGAAGATGAAAAATGGAGCACAGTCTCCGTAAGTATTGGAGTTACTATGTTCAATTATGAGACTTATAGCTTCAAGGAACTGTATGAAAAGGCGGACAAAGCCTTATATACAGCTAAAAAACAAGGTAAAGATCAAGTGGTATTTTATGAAAAAATGTGACAGGCAATAAAATGTGCTGCCCTGAGAGATTCTCTCAGGGCTTTATCATGCAAAAAACGAAAAGAACTTTAAGATATATATAAAATTTTAGTTTACACCCAAGCACATAGTATTGTCAATATATAATTTGAGTTACTTATTAAACTATGGTATTATTATTGTAGAGCTTATTTCGTGCAGCCTATTTCAAAATCCATTGCAATGGTCTTGCTGGAGAAAATGGAGGGGAGAACAGATGAATCTAGTCAATAAGCAAGTAAAACACAAAAGTTTTGGTAAAGGAAGCGTGGTTGGACAAACAGAGTCTCATATAGTAGTAAGTTTTATGTCAGGGAACAAGAAATTTGTTTTTCCCGATGCATTCGGCACTTATTTATACCTTACTGACAGCCGGGCAGCCGATTCTATAAAAAAGATAATTGAAAAAAAGGAAAAAAAGCTCAGAGAAGAAGAACTTGAGCTTGAAAAGATAAAAGCCCTGCAAGATCAAGAACATCAACGGCTTTTGGAACGAGAAAAGCTTATGAAAAATTTTAGAATTCATCCCAGCGCACAGGCTGCTTTCTGGTGTAAGAATCAGGACCGGGACAGGGTATTAACAGAATGGAGAGTTTATACGGGTGAAATGAAGGGGGGCAGAAATAATGGTCAACCAAACCGCCCAACTCGTATGCATCAAAATAGTGCTTGCCTTTTAACAGCAAGGGATTCTAATATGTCCGAAAAGGACAGATATATAATCGGTGTTTATATGGTAAGCGAAACTTTTATT
>JAQVFD010000257.1 GCA_028697435.1 Clostridiaceae bacterium | reverse complement strand
TACTCTATCAATACCCAGAGCTATTTTTGCTGAAGCTACCTTAGGCTTTATAGGTCTTGGTCTACAAGCACCGAAATCCAGCTTGGGAACTTTGGCTAACAGCGGATTAGCGGGTCTTCCGGTAGGGAATTCCTATCAGTTATTTATACCGGCAATATTTATATCACTTATTATGTTTGCTTTTAATGTATTAGGCGATGGACTTCGTGATGCTTTGGACCCAAGACTGCGAAAATAGAGAGAGGTGGAAATATGGAAAACGTACTAGAAGTAAAAAATTTAAAGATATCCTTCCAGACCTTTTTTGGCGAAGTTGAAGCTGTTCGAGGTATCACGTTCAGTGTAGGCAAGAAAGAAACCCTGGCTATTGTTGGAGAATCGGGCTGTGGAAAGTCTGTGACAGCAAATGGTATTATGCAGCTTTTGCCTATGCCTCCGGCCTTTTTCAAGGGAGGAGAAATATTTTTTAACGGGGAAAACCTGTTAAAAAAGTCAGAAAAGCAAATGCAAGGAATTAGAGGAAATAAAATATCTATGGTATTTCAGGACCCTATGACCTCTTTGAATCCTACAATGAAAATCGGATATCAGATAGTTGAAGGTTTGATGAAGCATAATAAGATGAGCCGGGAAGAAGCCAGAAATAAATCTATTGAAATGCTTGAGTTGGTGGCAGTTCCGCAACCGGAAAAACGAATAAATCAGTATCCTCATGAGTTTTCCGGCGGTATGCGTCAAAGAGTAATGATAGCATTGGCTATGGTTTGCAACCCGCAATTACTCATTGCCGATGAACCTACTACAGCCCTTGACGTTACAGTCCAAGCCCAGATTTTAGAATTAATGAAGGGCCTAAAGGAAAAGCTGGGAATGTCCATAATTATAATTACTCACGATTTGGGGATAGTAGCCGATGTCAGCGACAGAGTTGCCGTAATGTATGCAGGACAAATAGTGGAAGTGGGTTTGACTGATGAAATATTTTCATCAACGAAACACCCTTATACAAGAAAGCTCTTAGCATCTGTACCACGCTTGGATATGAATAAGAACGAAACACTTCATTCCATTGACGGTACACCACCTGATTTGTATGTACCGCCAAAGGGCTGTTCTTTCTACGATCGTTGTACTGAAGCTATGAAGATATGTAAGGATAATATGCCGGGATTTTATGAGCATAGTAGCACTCATCAAAGCCGCTGCTGGCTTAATCATCCTATGGCTCAAAAGGCAAATTCGCAGGAGGGGAGGAAAGGGCAATGACAGAACCTTTAATCTCTGCAAGAAATATAAAGAAGTACTTTGATGTAAAAGGCGGAAAGCTCAAAGCCGTGGATGGCATCAGTTTTGATATATATCCGCAAGAAACTTTTGGTTTGGTTGGGGAGTCCGGTTGCGGAAAATCAACCGCCGGAAGGACTATTGTGCGGTTATATGAACCAACAGAAGGAGAACTGATATTTAACGGTCAAAATATATATAATCTTACCCCTAAGGAAATGCAGGAGGTCAGAAGGAACTTTCAAATGATATTTCAGGATCCATATGCTTCCCTTAATCCGAGAATGACAGTGGAAGATATTGTAGCTGAACCTCTTGATATACATCAGACCTATAAGAATAGAGCAGAACGTTCCGACAGGGTTATAGAGCTATTGAGACTTGTCGGTCTAAATGACGAGCATGCGATGCGTTTTCCCCATGAGTTCTCAGGAGGGCAGCGCCAAAGAGTAGGTATAGCGAGATCATTAGCATTGAATCCGAAATTTATTGTATGCGATGAACCAATTTCGGCATTGGACGTTTCAATACAAGCACAGGTGGTTAATCTTCTGAAGGAATTGCAGGATGAGTTGGGATTGACTTATATGTTCATAGCACACGATTTATCCATGGTGAGATATATATCGGACAGAGTGGGAGTTATGTATTTAGGTCATATGATGGAGCTTGCGGAATCGGATGAGCTATATTCGAATCCTCTTCACCCATATACCAAGGCATTGCTTTCGGCAATTCCAATACCGGATCCGGAGATTCAAAAGAACAGGAAGAGGATTATGCTGGAGGGAGATGTACCAAGTCCGATAGATCCGAAGGAAGGGTGCAGATTTGTAGATAGATGTCATTATGCAATAGGACGATGCAGGCAAGAAACACCCGTATTTGAGGAAAAATCAGCAAATCATTTTGCAGCATGTCACATAATATAGAATAAATTAGATAATAGCGCTGTCGAATATTGCCCGGGCAATATTCGACAGCGCTATTACTTATTTCATTCATACTTTTTTTGAATTAGTAAAACATAGTATCAACAAACTTATTAGGAGAGTAGATTATGACCCTTGAGGATCGTTATGAAATGGACTGCGTTTATCATGTGGTCTGTATTGTTGATTTGAAAAAGACCCTGCAAGAAGGCATTAAATATGATGATAAGAGCACTTATGCCGGCAAGTATGCTGATTTTCATAACTTTTTTGACCTGCATAAGCTTGGAACAATTCCGGATTGGGTAGAAAGGAGGAAGGCGATATTTGCCAGCGTCGGGTTTAAGGAAGGTCACAATTGGCACTCCCACAGTGCCATACTCAGGATCAGTATTGACAAGGACAGATGCTGGATATGTAATGAAAACCTGGCAAATTTCATATATGAGCCTTTTATGCTTCAGCATATGGATGGATTTGAACGTACAAAAGAGTATATGAGAACCAAGGGAAAAAAATTTGCAGAGGAATATTGGCGCAACTCCCTAAGCTACAATGAAAACCTTAACAAGAGATATGATAAAAGGGAAGGTTATGATGCCGAAGTATTAATAATGCATTCCATACCTCCCCAAAATATTGAATGTCTCTATATAGTATCAGATCATCAGATAATAAGCTATCAGGACTGGAAAGAATACTTAGTAGCGGGAGCCCCTTATGCCGAAGCTCAGTACAACAGATATTTGCAGCCTGATAACACGTCTTCAGCCTGGAAGACTCCCAACTTGCAATGATATTTTCTTTTATCTACCTTGACTTCAAAATACTCCGAAAATATAGGGGCTGTATTTTTCCCCGTGGAGCCCAGATTGTGAAGTTCAGGTTTTGTTTCTTGCAATATCGGATAGAATTGATTGTTGAACAGCTTACTGCTTATGAATGTTGCACTGTAAAAAGCGGATAACTGCCTATCTACATGCATGAAAAGATCAGCATCGGTAAGGCAGCTGCGAAGCGTGCGCAGAGCTGCAAAGACTGCGGCTGTCTCCTTGAAATCAAACTTTTGTTTGCTTTTGCCCGAAATTAGAAATAATCCGCTGCTCTTGTCCCAATAAGAGTCTATCCGGTCGTAGAGTTTTAAATATGAAGCTTCATATATGATCAACTCATTAATTT
>JAQVFD010000256.1 GCA_028697435.1 Clostridiaceae bacterium | reverse complement strand
ATATTATTCAAAACACTGTCTTCTCTCCATCTGGTTACTGCCAAATCTCTGTACTTGCTGAATCCTGACCCGTTGTCCGTTACCATTACAGAATAATCACCATTTGACAGCATATGTACTTCCGGAAGTATGTTATTACTCAACCCTAGAACTTTAGTATATTCAACATCTTCCTTCGCTACTTCCTCAAAAGGTTCAATTTTTTCCTTATAATCCTTTGCAAATATTACCTTCGACGGTATCTTCTCCTGCATAAGTATTTCTACTGCTTTTATTACAGGTTCTCTATGAAACCTTTCCTGCATAATGTAATTATTGATTGAATTATTAAGAGCCATAAAGCTCATGCCTTGATGATGAGCCATAAAACTTTTCACAATACTGCTTCTGCTTCCCTTTTTTAACCTCTCGGGAGTATAATCAATTGCTTCGTAAAATCCGTAAGGACTATCCAAGCCTTCCTCTTTCAGTTTCATAATATTTTTAAATGCTTCTTTGGGATTCACCATCAAAGCTAAAGCAGTCGAATAAGGCGCTATTACGGTATCGTTTATCAGGCCTCTCTTAAGTCCAAGACTAGGTATTCCAAAGGCCTTGTACTGGTAACTAAGTTTAAAGTCAAAGTTATAGTAGCCTGATTCCGATACACCCCAAGGAACTTTTCTTCTGTTGCCGTAATCCTTCTGACACTTGATTACGAAATTGTATGTCTCGTTTAGAAGTGTATCCGGATAATTCCTCATAATCAATAGTGGCATTAAGTACTCAAACATAGTACCAGTCCAAGATAGTAATCCTTTGTAACCATTGACTTCAGTCAATGTCCTGTTGAGCATGAACCAATGTTCCTTCTTTACTTCCCCCCGGGCTATGGAAATCAAGCTTACTTGTCTTGCTTCCGATGCAAGAAGGTCGTAATAGGATTTTGTAAGTTGTTCCTCTTCCTCATTATAACCTATTGAAAACAGTTTTCTTTTGCTGTCATAAAGTGGAAGAAAGGATGTCTCATCTATAAGCTTATCAATCCTTTTGATTAATTCTTCAGATTTGATAGATAGTTCCCCATTTTTTATCTTTGTGCTATCGTCGCATATTTCATTTAGAAAAGTACTTGCGGACTTATGGAGTTTGATCCCCCAACTGAACCTCTTCAAGTCGTTCTTCCCAATAATAGTCGTTAGAAGTTCATGAAAGTCTGATTGCTCAAACATATCTTCCTCTAAAGCCTTTTTAAAAACCTCCTCAGAAAATTACAGCTCCGGATCTTCATACTTTAAAAGCTCGTAAGTATCCTTAAGTCCATGTACCGTGTTTCTGTCTGTTGAAGGTTTATTCCTATATTCTATCAGTCCCTGTCTTAAGGTCATAAGATATGCGATAAAATTCCCGCTGTCCACTGTAGAAATATAACTTGGCCTTAAGACTTCTAATGTTATGGTATCGTACCAATTATAAAGATGGCCTTTCCATTTTTTAAGCTTTTCTATTGTTGTGATAGTATTGTCAAGTCTTTCAAGCATTTCCCAGGTACTGATATAGCCCAGGTCTCTTGCAGAAATTATTGAAGTTAGAAGCAGTCCTATGTTAGTGGGGGATGTTCTGTGCGCAATTCCGTTAGGTGGATTTTCCTGATAATTGTCAGGGGGGAGATAATTGTCCAAAGCTCCTACAAAATCTTCAAAAAAGCTCCAGGTTTTTCTGGCTAGTATCCTCAATTCTGCTATTTCCGGCTGGGACAGTTCTTTTTTATTCTCTTCTCCAGGCTCACTTATCCGAAAAGCAATAGCAGGAGCAGCAATCCATAATAAAGCAATAGGGAGTGCTGCAATTATTGTTTCCGGAGCTTTGTACATTAAGATAAACATTAGGACGGCAGTTGCCGGACATAACCACATACGCCTCCAGTAGCTAAACATATCATTTTTCAATGCCAGTTCCATATCTGCTGCAGTAACCCATTCTAAAAGATTTCTCCTTGTTATCAAAACCCTCGCCAATGTCCTTGATATTGCATCCACCATAAGCTGGGCCTGATAAGGTAGAAATGCCAATGTCAAAAGCGACTGAAGGAATGGCCTTTTAAGCCTTACTATTTCCCCATAGCCTGATCCTCTGTTAATCTTACGAATGAACTTTGTCATAGAAACTTCCGCAAAACTAATAAATAGCGGAAAAACTACGGCAATTAATGTGAACAAAAGCCATATCAGTGCATTGCCGGGCATAATCCATATGGAAAGCAAAAGCAGCAAAGCTTCACTGGGCGGAACCAAACTTCTTCTCATGTTGTCAAGTATCTTCCACCTGTTTATTGCGGATAATTGATTATCTACAATATCTCCCTTTGCATTATGCACTTTTGGGAAAAGCCATTGCAGCAGCTGCCAATCTCCTCTGACCCATCTGTGCTGACGCATTGAGCAAGTGCTGTACTTAAAAGGATATCCGTCAATTAACTCAATATCTGTGACAAGTCCTGTCTTTACATGAGCACCTTCAATTAGATCATGACTCAAAACAGAATTCTCCGGTATTGCATTTCTCAATATCCCCTGAAAAACGCCAAGCTCGTATATTCCTTTGCCTGTAAATATGCCCTCCCCGAAATAATCCTGATATATATCAGAAATAGCATTGGTATAAATGTCTATACCTCCCTGTCCTGCAAATACTCTTGCAAACTTAGAGACATTTGCACTCACTATATCGACGCTAATCCGAGGCTGTAACAATCCATATCCTTCTATCACGATACCTTTCTCTTTGTCAACAACTGCTTTGTTAAGAGGATGAATAATTGTACCTATGAGCTTTTTAGCAGTTTCAATGCTTAGCTTCGTATCTGAATCAATAGTGATAACGTACTTAATATCATTCAGGACACTTATGTTTCCCTCGATATGCTCAAAGGATGCACCCTTGCACCCTAAAAGCAGCTCATTGAATTCATACAGTGCACCTCTCTTTCGTTCCCAACCCATCCATCTGTTTTGGGCACTGCAAAAAACCCTTTTTCTTTGGAAAAAAAAGAACTTATCTTCACTGCTTCCGTATTTTTTATTCAGCTCCTTTACCTTCTCAATTGCAGCTTCAATAATCTCAGAATCCCCTTCTGCCTTTTCCATATCATGATCCCTATAATCTCCGAGTAAAGCAAAATACAGATTTTCCTCCCGGTTTGCCAAATAGTACTCTTCAAGTTTCATAAACAGCTTCACCGCATTGCAGCCTTTTGCAATTAATGTTGGCATCACAACAATTGCAGCTGCATCTTTCGGTATACCTTCCTTAAGCTCAAGCTTAGGCAGAAACGAAGGAGGTTTAATATGAACAAGCAACCAATTTATACTTGAAACAGCAATATCACTTGCAGGAATCAAAACAATCAAGGCTATGA
>JAQVFD010000255.1 GCA_028697435.1 Clostridiaceae bacterium | reverse complement strand
CCAGGATTCATAGTGTTTCCTGGATTCATTATATTACCAGGGGTCATCATATTTCCGGGGTTCATCATATCTCCCGGATTCACTATGGCATTTATTTTATCTTCTGTCACCAAGGTTGCTTCCAATTGTATCGGCTGTCGTGCAAATTCGTTAATGTCCTGTAACGTCCTTTCGTAGTGGAACACAAAGGGGTTGTATATCTCTGTTTTTGTCAGTCCTTCATATTCAATCTCTAAAGTGTAAGCCAAAACTTCGGGGGCTATAAATTCGAAGGTAGCAGCTGATGTAGGTTCCCCGTCAAATATAGCCGGCTGTGCTTGTGTTGTAGCAGTCCAACCCGAACTGTTTACTATCGGATCAGTAAGGTTGGAACGGTCTTTCCTATTTATAATATCCAGCATTGCAGATTTGATAGGCACAGAAACAATCTTCACGCTCCCCGTATATGGCTTAACTAAGATACTTCCTGCTCCTTTTCTGACATAATTATCTCCCTGGACTTTTACAACTCCAATTTCGCCCCTGTTTGTTATGCTTCCAAATACTTTTGCCGGTCTTATTACTTTATTGCCTTCATCGTCCTCGTCGATATGCAGTTTATCCAGACTCTTGCTTCCCATTCCGCCAATATTGACTGTTGGCTGCTTAACTTTCATATCATACCTGCCTGTATCTGCAGCTACGTTAAAGTCATTAAAGAAATTAAGTTCCAATGCGTCCAGGTTCGGTTGCTTGAACACAGTTCCATTTTCGGGATATCTCGTACCCTCGAAATTTATTTCACAGGTAACTCCATAAGTGCTTTCATCTATAGTTGTATTTAGAGCGAAAACCCCATTTATCGCATTAGCAGTATATCTCGTCTCCTTTAAGCCTTCCCAGTTTCGTACAATAACATCGACGGGGCCGTTATACTGCCCCAATACAGTACCTGTGACCACATCATTAAAGGTATCTACATCAAAGTCCAAATTAGTAAATGGAACAGTTGCCTTAACCTCTTTGCTTTTATCTTTCATTACTTTATATTTTTTGTTATCAATTTCAAACATTTCATCTTGCGGTATTGATATAACAACCTTATCGCTGGGTATTAGATTATATGCATTAGGATTTGATCTGAACTTTCCTTCACCGTCCGTTACTCCAGGCAAAGTCTCCTTCCTTTGACCCCTGTTCCATACCTCAATGGCATAGACTCTATTGGCAAAGGGTTTTGAATCAGTATCAAATACTATTTTCCCTTCTATAATATTTGTACTGGCATCTGCCTTTACCAAGAAACTGGGAGCCGCTTCCCTGATTAAATCTCCGCCCCCGCCGGATACTTGTGCTCCAATGTCCAATTCACCATTATAGATGGGGAAGTCCAAATAGAATATAGAATACCTTTTGCCAAATAAATAGCCCACCATTTCTGCAAAAGCGTTAAGTCCGAGAGATCCTTTTGAGCTTATGGAGGCATCTCCTTCTGTATTAACACCTCCGCTTACGCTAAACTTAGCATCGGCTTTAAAACCTAACCAGAATTGAAGTGCTCCTATCTCAGTGCCCCATATAATTACACCTACCTGAGGTACGCAAGCTAATGTCGCATGAATCTCTCCATCAGCTGCAAAAGCTGCATCAAATCCTGTTGGCCTGTAAGTAACATATGGACCTACTGAGTAGGGTATGAAGCCATAGCCTAAAGCTTTATAGGCATAACCCGCTCTTGCATCTCCTGTGGTGGTAGTTCTTACCTCCACATGAGCCTTCCCGTTTGCACCTATGACCAGAAATATTCCAACATAAGCTTTGTTGCATTTCTCTTTGCCTAGCACTGTTCCTAAATCAATGTCATAGCCGAATATACAAGCTTCTATACTTTTGTTAATACTTAAATCCCCTACAAAAGTTACATCGGCTTTTGTCTTTGACTCAAAATAGAAATCAGCCTTAACCTGTGTGGTCAGCCAATTTAGGTCAAAGTCTGCATGGAAAGTTGGATCTTCAATAACTATGGTACCTTCTTTTATAGCTACCTCTACCTTTAATTCATCCTCTTCCTCAAAACCTCTTAAATCAGAGTTCTGCTCATTTTCCCACCAGTTGCCTTCAAATTTTTCCTTTTTTGCTTTTTCTTTCTCTTCTTTTGTTTTTTCTTCCTCTTCTTTAGAAGGATATTTAAATATCATTTTATTTGCTGTCAGGGTCAGTATATGCTTATTCCCTTCATGTTTGTAACCTGATATATAACCATTATCATCTGCAGCTGCCAGAAGATTTCTTTGCATACCGCTTTCCTGGGCCAGCTCCACACCGGGAGCCATATAAGCAATGTTTCCTGTGGTAAGCTTTATATCTTGTGCCGGTATTTTATAGGATTCAAAAACCTCCGTCAGAGCAGGAGTTTCTACCGCAAATTGACTGTTGCCAACCGAGTCGGTTTTCCCAACCTCCAATACCCTATAAGCTGCTCCTTCATTTTCGTCTATATATATTTTATTTGCCTTTGGGGTGAAAGCTGTGTCAGAATTTTTCGGAACAACCATAAACTTTGAGCCGGGAGTATATTTGATACCCTTTACCTTGTTCAGGTCGAGGGCTTGATCTGCCGGGGCTTGTATGCCCGGCTCAAATGCTGCAAATTCGCTTAATTCAATTTGTTTCATACTATAATCTATATCTGAAGGTAATACCTCCACCCCTTCTTTTAGCTTGTAGCTGACCCCCTTAGCCCTTGCCGCTGCTTCTCTTTTTGTCGGTCTGGAAATTCCCGGCTCCCTTATTAATGGGGTTAAATCATTTTGCTGATTAGCTGCCGGTAAATCTAAAGCAGGTGGTTTTCGGATTGGCGCAATTGGCGCATTTGCATAAACTACTGAAAATGGTGATATAAGCATAGAAAAAAGCATTACCAAAGAAATCATAATCGCCATGGTTCTTTTTTGTTTGTACATTCACACACATCCTTTATTTTATAAGCTGCTGCAAATCATATGCAGCTTGTCGATTAATGCCTTCTTAAGTATAAATAAAATATTCGGAAAAAGCTTTTAACTAATTGCTGCTGCTATTATAAAATTGATATTTTAAAAGATAATTTAAATTATAACTATTACAAAATATGCTATAATTACC
The DNA here is from genome assembly GCA_028697435.1 of Clostridiaceae bacterium. GTDB lineage: Bacteria > Bacillota > Clostridia > Lutisporales > Lutisporaceae > BRH-c25. Next base: position 279 of record JAQVFD010000255.1, on the reverse strand, counting down.
GTATAATAATAATTGCGGGATGTGAGTAAATGTCTGTTGATTTACAAAAAATATTTAATTTAGCAGGTAATGTTCCTTTTGATAATGTTGAAGATGCAAAAGTGGTAATTGAAAATCTTTGCAGCGAAAATATCGCCGTAATAAATACTAACAGAGCAACAAACATAACTCAGGGTACCCACTTTCATAACAGCTATGAATTCGACTTATGTCATACCGACATTTCTTCAACTAAGATTGACAATAAAATTTATCATCGTAAGAGTAATACATTATTTG
>JAQVFD010000254.1 GCA_028697435.1 Clostridiaceae bacterium | reverse complement strand
TATTGATAATACAATAAATTACAATCCGGATGAGGGAGACTTTCTTGGTTTTGAAGAATATTCAGCCAGTTTCTTTATAGAACAGTGTGGAAGAATGCACCATGAATGTCTTGAACAGCTTGAAGGGCTGTCTGATGCAAAAATGGAAATAGTGCTGGATACCGTAGGCAAAATGAACATGCTGTATTTTGCAGGGTATAGAAATGAAGCACTTAATGACATTATGAATACCGATGGCTTCAAAATGCTTGAAAATATTGCTCCATGCTTTACAAAGGAATATGCAATGGCTATGTTGAATGATGAGAGAACGGATCATAATACGCTGTTTATTCCGGTTTCTTCATTTGAAAAACAATAAATAAAGTATTATTCCTACAAATGAGGCGGCAGCGTTCAGTATGAGGGTTTTGTTGAATCTGTCGCTTTTGCGTCTGCATCTGGAAAGATTAACTGCAATGGATATCATGCAGAAGAAGAAAAGCAGTACCAAGAGCACCAGGACATACTGCATCATAATGGTATCCCAGGTACTTTGCAGTTTTACATGAAAGGACTTGTCCATGTAGGATTCGAAGTCCGGCTTTGCAATTAATGTAATAAAAAGCGTTATTGATACCAGGAACCAGGATATTATTCCGGACCATTTGACCCACTTCACAAGTTTATCGGGACCCCTTCGCCTGTCAAGCATGTCCTTCACCCCCACCGTAATTTATCTAAATTATAATAGACTGTATGGCAAGAATCAATGAATATTTTGCTAATATGTGAATTTTTTGCTAAACAAAACTATGTATAACGGCTAAAAATAGGCTAAAAATAAATATTTTATCTGTTGTATCCAATGAATTCCTATGTTATAATCTTATAAGATTTGTTTTAAGTAATAATAATGAAACATTCATTGATGGAGAGAGTAGATTGCGGAAGGCTTAAAGAGAGGTGCTGCCATAGGCTGAAAGCGCACCGGCACCGAAGCAGTTGAAGTTCACTCTGGAGGTTCAAGGCTGAAGAAAGTGTAAAAAGCACATAGTAGGTCTTGACGGTAAATACCGTTATATTTAGAGCGGTTTGCATATGCAAACAAGCAGGGTGGTACCGCGGATAACCTTCGTCCCTTTATAGGGGATGAAGGTTTTAATTTTTGTAAATGATAGCATATAGGAAAGGAGCATGAAAAATGAAAGAGATACTTGAAAAGATCCGATTACAGTCCGTTAAGGAGTTGGAAAGTGTTCAGTCCCAGAAGGAATTGGAAGATCTGAGAATCAAGTATTTGGGTAAAAAAGGAGAGCTTACCCAGGTACTTAGGGGAATGGGGGGACTCAGCCCTGAAGAAAGACCTGTTATTGGGCAGTTAGCCAATGAAATAAGGGATTATATAAATGAAAAAATTGAAGAAACAGAATACTGCCTTAGGAGGAAGGACATAGAAATAAGGCTGGGTAAAGAATTCATTGATGTTACGGTACCTTCAAAACGAAAAGCTCTGGGAAATAAGCATCCTCTGACCAAGGTGCAGGATGAAATCAATCAGATATTCATAGGGATGGGCTTTACAATAGTTGAAGGGCCGGAGATAGAAAAAGCATATTATAACTTTGATGCATTGAATCACAGCAAGTATCATCCGGCAAGGGATATGCAGGATACCTTCTATTTTACTGAAGAAATATTGTTAAGGACCCAAACCTCACCGATGCAGGTCAGGACTATGGAACTGCAGAAACCTCCCATCAGGGTGCTGGTTCCGGGGAAAGTATACAGGAGAGATGAAATAGACGCGACACATTCTCCTATGTTCCATCAGATAGAGGGATTGGTTGTAGATAAGGGCATTACTATGGCGAACTTGAAGGGAACCCTGGATGTCTTTGCAAAGAGGTTGTATGGAGAGGATACCAAGACAAGGTTCAGACCCCATCATTTTCCTTTTACCGAGCCAAGTGCGGAAATGGATTGTACTTGTTCCGCTTGTAAGGGCGCAGGCTGCAGGGTATGTAAAAATGAAGGATGGATTGAGATTTTAGGCTCCGGTATGGTACATCCCAATGTGCTTAGGAACTGCGGCATTGATCCGGAGATATATTCAGGCTTTGCATTCGGCATGGGGCTTGATAGGATTGCACTGTTGAAATATGATGTGGAGGACCTCAGACTTTTCTTTGAGAACGACAAGAGGTTTCTGGCGCAGTTTTAAATAGTAATAGGAAGAAGGGAGATATATCATGCTTGTACCGGTTAAATGGTTAAAAGATTATGTGGATATAAAGTTTGATTCGAAAGGCTTTGCCGAAGCAATGACCATGTCGGGGTCAAAGGTTGAAGGGATAGAGGAGCTTGGAAAGGATATTGAAAATGTAGTCGTAGGGAAGATAATAAAGACCGAAAAGCATCCGGATGCGGACAAACTGACTGTAGCACAATGTGATGTAGGAACCGAAGTGATACAGATTGTTACAGGAGCAGACAATATAAAGGAAGGGGACTATATACCCATTGCCAAACATGGGTCAACACTTCCGGGAGGGGTGAAAATCAAGAGGGGAAAGCTCAGGGGCATAGAGTCAAACGGAATGATGTGCTCTGCACAAGAGCTGTCTTTGGATATGGAAAAAGTCTCTGGGGATATGCTGGACGGAATATATATTTTAGACAAAGAATATTCTCTTGGTGAGGATATAAAGGATATTCTCGGACTTAATGATGCAGTAGTTGAATTTGAGATAACAAATAACAGACCGGATTGCCTCAGTATATTAGGAATAGCCAGAGAAACTGCTGCGACCTTTGGAGTTCCTTTAGAATTCCCCAATATAGACTTTAAAGAAAACGAGGAAAATATTAAAGATTATATTGATATTGAAGTCAAAAACAGCGAACTATGCCCAAGATATAAGTCCAGAATGATAAAGAATATAGTTATTAAGAATTCTCCGGCATGGATGCAGGAAAGGCTTGAAAAAGCCGGTGTCAGACCTATAAACAACATTGTTGATATTACCAACTTTGTAATGCTGGAGCTTGGTCATCCTATGCATGCCTTTGACTACAGGGATCTGGAAGGCAAAAAAATCATTGTAAGAAATGCAATGCCCGGAGAGACACTGAAGACTCTTGATGAAACAGAACGGAATTTGGATGAATCAATGCTTATAATAGCAGATGGGAATAAGCCTACAGGCATTGCAGGGGTTATGGGGGGCTTTGGCAGTGAAATAAAAAATGACACAACTACGGTTATATTTGAATGTGCAAATTTTAATCCTGTTAATATAAGATTGACCTCCAAAAAACTGGGACTCAGAACGGAAGCCTCCTCAAGATATGAAAAGGGAATTGACCCGGAGCTTGCAGAAAAGGCTTTGAACAGGGCATGCAGCCTTGTTGAACAGTTAGGTGCCG
>JAQVFD010000253.1 GCA_028697435.1 Clostridiaceae bacterium | reverse complement strand
CAGCTTGAATCCATATTTCAAGTATTCTTCAGGCTTACCGGTAACAAGGACAATTTCATTAAAAACTCTTTTCAGCTTTTCAGCTATCATTTCAACTACATACTTGTCCCGAAGCTTAAGAAACTGCTTGTCAAAACCCATCCTGCTGCTTTTGCCCCCTGCAAGTATTATCGCGGTTTCCATATATGCCATTTTGACCTCTCTATGTATCTGATATCATTTTTCTCATATCTTAACTTTATTACAATTCATATTCTACATCATTGTTAAAAAATGCACAAATGAAAAGTCGCTCCTCCGCAATTCAATCAAAATAAATAATCTCCCCCCTTATATCTTTGTCCACATGTAACAGTCCCAGAGAATACCTTTGCTCAAACCTTTTTGAGATAGGGGAACCCGGATTAAAAAACAGAACTCCGTCAATTACTTCATTGTGCGGCTTGTGACTATGCCCATATACAACGCAGTCCACATTATTCTTTACAAACATAGAATAAGCACCTGCATATGCGCTTGCCCTGCCGGTCCCATGGGTCAGTCCTATTCTTTTTCCGTTAGCCTCGATAATCTTTTTTGTACCGTATTTATACAGCATTTCATAACTGTCGTTATTCCCCGCCACCGCATAAACAGGGGCAATAGTCTCCAATTCTATTATTACTTCATCAATAAGTATATCCCCTGCGTGAAATATCATGTCCACACCGTCAAATACACTATATATTATTTTAGGAAGCAGCCTCGCACTGCTTCTTATATGTGTATCAGAAATAACTCCTATCTTCACCTGTCGTATCCTCCGATTCTTTTTCTTCATCTATGCAGCTTTTTATCGCTAATACCTCATACAGTATGGATATGACCCAATATATCATCCAAAAATTCGGTATAGGGTATCCGTAAAGGTTTACCGCCAACTGTAAAAGCATTGGCAGTGTAATAGCATAAATGCAGATATTCATCAGATTACCAAATTTCAACTTTCCCTTAAAGACTGTATTTGCAATTAGTCCCAACAGTGCCATTATGGCGGCATTGATAAGCTTCCATCCCAATGCAAAAATAAAACCAAAGGCAAGGAAAACTGCAACTATAATGCTGAGCTTAGGCATAAGCTCCAGCACATCTGTTTTCGTAAGTGTAAAGCCTTTCAGTTCGGTCAGGTTAAATTCCCTTGTCTCTAACTTGCTTCTCTTAAAATATACTTTATCCCGGGTTATCAGAATCGCAGTATCAACATCCTTCAATTCACTGACAGTCACCTTTCCCGTAGTATCAATAACGAAAAGCTCATTGATGCTGCTGCTGATATAATGGGGCATTTCACCTTCAAAGCTGAATTCACCGTTCTCGAGTCTGAATTCCGGAACGTTTGTTTTCAAATCGTCAGCCATCTCTTCCATGATTATTTTTGTACCTAAATAAGTTTTCGTTCCATTTATCGAATAAATAATCAGAAAAAGCAGCAGAAGATATACAAAACTCCTGCTGAACTTATTATTCTTAATGCTTCTGTAAAACTTAATATCAATTACGCTTTCCCGCATCTGTATGAAAAAATTCATTCAACCGCCTCCCGCATGTTCTGCAGCATACATCTATATTATCAAGATAATTATAGCAGATATTATATTTTCAGACACCTGCAATATTTATGACCTTACCGCATTTTGTGCACAAACCATCATCCAGATGCTCTATAAATATGCCTCTTCTTCTCCTTATAAGTAAAGCTCCGCACTGTGGGCAATATGTGTTTGCAGCCTCACTCTGCATATTACCTATATATACATACTCCAGATAGCTGTCAGCCACCTTTTTTAGATCAATAAGAGTCTGTTCCGGTGTAGGTTGCTCCTCCATTTTGTATTTTGGGAAGTACCGGGATAAATGGAGTGGAATGGAAGGACTGATAGATGACAACCATTTTGAAAGTTCTCGCATCTCCTTTTCACTGTCATTGTGCCCCGGAACAATAAGAGTGGTAATCTCTATATGACATTCTGCAGCAGCCGCCTCTACAGTTCTCTTTACATGCTCAAGACTGCCTCCGCATACATTTCGGTAATACTCCTCTGTAAACCCTTTTACATCAATATTCATAGCATCTATGTAAGGCAACAGCTCAGATAGTGCATTCACACTGATATATCCGTTAGTAATCAGCACATTTTTGTATCCCTCAGACCTTATAAGCTTTGCCATATCATATACATACTCAAACCAAACAGTCGGCTCATTGTAGGTATATGCCACACCTATGCACTCCTCATCCTTCCTGCACAAATTCAGTAAATAGTCCTCAGATGCTTCATACAGGCTATACCCTCTGCCCTGCTCAACCACTCCCCGCTGCGCAATCTGATAATTCTGACAGAAACTGCATCGAAAATTGCACCCTACAGTTCCAATAGACAGGATAAAACTACCCGGAAAAAAATGATAAAGAGGCTTTTTCTCCATAGGATCCATTGCGATAGAAGAGATTTTTCCATAGTTATGGGTATAAAGTGTGCCTTCAATATTGTTTCTTACCCTGCAAATCCCAAATTTACCCGGTGCAATGGTACATCCGTGGGGGCAGAGGCTGCATATGACATTGCCTCCTTCAATTTTTTCATAGTGCATCGCTTCTTTCAACCGGTCCATAAGAATCACTCCATATACTTAATAGTGTCTTACTACTTCAAAGCGCTCCAGTTTATAAGGTTCACCGGATCTGATACCTGCTTTCTGCAGTGCGATATTTACTTGATAATCAACGGTATCTACTCCTTCCAGATTGGGAAGCAGCAAGCCGGATCTGTACCCGCTTCTTACAATAACACCATACTTTTTCACATCAAGCTCTTCTTTTGTTTTAATTGGCTCCGATTCTCCCAATACATCTACTGAATAAACCAATTCAGAAAGCTCATTTTCCTCTACCGGTAAAAAACGAGGATCCCCGGTTCCCGCGCTGATTGCGTTTTGGATGATTTCCATAGCAATATTTTTTGTGGTAGGTCTGATAGTGCCAATGCAACCCCTGAGTTCACCATATTTCTTCAGTGAAACAAACACCCCTGCCCTGCAGGTAATCATCTCCTCAGGCAAACCTTCAGGCACAGCAATTTGGCGTCCTGTTCCGACATAAGTCTCCAAAGTCTCTATAGCCAATTTCACATAGGGATCGCTGCTCTTTACCGTATCCTTATCCATACATGCCTCTGCTTGAATCTCAGCCACACAGTAGCCTACTCCAAAAGGACCTTCATAGGAAATAATCTCTCCCTTTATGCTGCAACCATCCAGACTTCCCATAAGCACAATAGTGGAATTATATGCACATTCCCCTGCAGATGTAAGAAGGTCAGCAGGCATGGAAAGCAGTTCTGTTATATTTCCTTCTCGTATGATTTTCATATACT
>JAQVFD010000019.1 GCA_028697435.1 Clostridiaceae bacterium | reverse complement strand
AAGGAGTTATGTGAGGCAATTGCAGGATTATACCCCGTAAAGCAGGGACAGGTTATTTTCAATGGGGAGGACCTTGTAGGCAAATCCCCTGCAGATATAATAACAAAAGGGGTCAGCCTGAGCTTCATTCCGGAGGACCGACTGGGAATGGGATTAGTTGCCTCAATGGATATAGTAAACAATGTGGTGCTTAAGCTATATCAGAAACAAAAGGGTATTTTCATAAACAGAAAGCCTGCGGAACAAAAGTCTCTGGAGATAATCAAGCGGCTGAGTATTAATACACCCGGAATCAGACATAAGGTACGCATGCTCTCCGGTGGGAATATCCAAAAGGTATTATTGGGAAGAGAGTTGGACTCAAAGCCTCAGGTACTGATAACGGCATATCCCGTGAGAGGTCTTGATGTTAACTCCTGCTATACTATATATGATCTTCTTAATGAAGAAAAACAGAAGGGTGTCGCAGTTTTGTACATTGGCGAGGATCTGGATGTTTTGCTGGAACTTTGCGACAGGATAATGGTCATATGTGACGGTGAGATAACCGGTATAGTAGATGCAAGGTACACGACAAAGGAACAAATCGGTCTGATGATGGCAGGCACAGTTAATTTACTTAGAGAGGGGGAAAAGAGCGAGCATGGCAATGCCAATTACAGTACGAGTAATTAAGAAAAGCGAACCCGGCAGGATTAAGGCAGCTTCAATCCGAATAGGCGCTATTGTTTTAGCTCTTGCAGCCTCTTCACTCTTTATACTGCTTCTGAGCCTTAATCCTATAGATGTATATCTGAAGATGATTCAAGGAGCTTTTGGTACAGCCTATAGGGTAAAAGAGACCATCGTAAAAACGATACCACTGGTGATTACATCCCTGGGGATTGGTATAGCTTTCAAAATGCAATTCTGGAATATAGGCGGTGAAGGACAGATCGCAATGGGCGCTTTTGCAGCCAGTTACTTCGCATTATACATGAATGGTATGCCCAAGCCTTTGCTGCTTCTGGTAATGATATTGGCCGGTATGCTGGCAGGTGGGCTATGGGCGCTTATACCGGCATTTTTTAAAGCACAGTGGGGAACAAATGAGACTATAGTAACTCTAATGATGAACTATATCGCACTTAAATGGGTCATGTTTTTACAGTATGGACCTTGGAGAGATCCCAACTCCTTAGGATTTCCCAAGATCGCTAATTTTCCTGAAAATGCTGTATTGCCTAGACTGTTTGGAGTGCATATAGGTTGGGTATTTGCACTTATTCTGGTAATCATAGTATATATATTTATCAATCACACAAAAAAAGGTTATGAAATCGCCGTAATAGGCGAAAGCATGAACACGGCACGTTATGCCGGTATTAATATCAAGAAGACCATATTGATAGCCATAATGCTAAGCGGTGGTCTCTGCGGTCTGGTAGGTATGATTCAGGCTTCGGCTGTTAACTACACATTATCCGTAGAAATAACCGGCGGAGTCGGTTTTACGGCAATAATTACCGCTTGGCTGGCAGCACTAAGTGCACCGCTAATATTGATAGTATCTTTTCTTTTCGCCGCTCTTTTGGAGGGGGGATCATATATTCAGACGGTTTTCGGAATACCTCAGGCAGCAGCGGAAATACTTCAAGGTTTAATTCTATTCTTTGTATTGGGCAGTGAGTTCTTTGTACGTTATAAGTTTGTATTGGTAAGAAAACATCATACTGTCGCGGAAAAGGGGGTAAGTTGATTATGGAAGCAGTTGTATACTTTCTTCATGCGGCGATTGTCGCAGGCACACCCCTTTTGTTTGCTACACTGGGAGAAATTATTACAGAACGTTCGGGGAATATGAACCTTGGAGTCGAAGGTATGATGCTGATGGGTGCTGTTATTGGCTTCATGGTCGGACTTAATACCGAAAGCGCAACCTTGGCTTTATTGGCAGCAATGATTGCAGGAGCAGGCGGTGCATTGATTTTTGCTTTCCTGACGATCACCTTGAGGGCAAATCAGGTTGTTTCCGGTTTGACGCTTACAATATTCGGTTCTGGTTTTGCGGATTTTGTTGGTCAGGACCTGGTGGGTCAGATAGCCCCCGAAAAATTGAGAATGTTTTTCAGACCATATAATATACCAATACTGGGAGATATTCCTTTTATAGGATCGGTATTGTTCAGACAGGATGTTTTTGTTTATTTGGGTTATTTGACTGCTATTTTACTTGGTATATATCTTTATAAAACCAGTTTAGGTATGAACCTGCGGGCTGTCGGGGAGAATCCCGGTGCAGCAGACGCCGCGGGGGTAAATGTCACATTATACAAGTACTTCCATACCCTATTAGGCGGAGCACTTTGTGGACTGGGCGGAGCATACCTGTCACTGGTTTATGTCCCTGCCCTTCAGGAGGGAGTCACAGCAGGCAGAGGCTGGATAGCCGTAGCATTGGTTATTTTTGCGACTTGGAATCCCTATAAGGCACTCTTCGGCGCTTACCTATTCGGCGGATTGGATATCATAGGCTTTAGGATTCAGAATTTAGGAATCAATGTATCCCAATATTTCATAGATATGCTGCCGTATTTGGTGACGATTACCGTGCTTGTTGTAGTATCCATGAGGAAGTCAAGGGAAAAGGCAGGTCCGAAGGCATGCGGAATACCATACTTCAGGGAAGAACGCTGATTTTTTATTGTATAGGAAAGTTATACTTTCCTATACAATAAAATACATTGATTTATATGCCGTGCCAGAATTTCCGACTTTGTCGGAAAAGGCACATGGCAAGCAAATGCGGCAAAGCCGCCTTTGTTATTGTACATTTGCAGCACCCATTCTAAAGACGAATATGGTGCTGTTTTTATTTTGAATTAAAATAAGGTTGCAAAATCATAATAAAAATGTAACTATATTAATATATCTTGTAGAATTATGCGGATAATAAACAGATGATAATACTGTAAGGAGTGTAGCTTTAATGGGCGGATTATTCGGTGTTGTTTCAAATGAAGATTGTGTAATGGATGTATATTTCGGTACGGATTACCATTCACACTTAGGAACCTGCAGAGGCGGAATGGCAATCTGGAGCGGAAGCAGCTTTAATAGATCGATTCATAATATAGAAAGTACTCAGTTCAGAGCAAAATTTGAGTCTGAGCTTTCAAAAAAAAGCGGCAATATGGGTATAGGCTGTATTAGCGATACGGACCCTCAGCCTTTAACCGTGAGATCTCACTTGGGTCAGTATGCCATAAGCACTGTGGGGAGAATCAACAATTTAGATGAAATCGTTGATAAAGCTTTTTTAAACAGAAATATTCATTTCCTGGAAACGAACAAGGGAATAATAAGTCCTACAGAGCTTGTGTCTGTAATCATAGATCATGAAGACTCTTTTAAAGAGGGTTTATTAAGGGCTCAGGAATTGATTCAAGGGTCCTGTTCAATTTTGATTCTAACACCTCAAGGAATATATGCTTCAAGGGACAGGTTTGGCAGAACCCCTTTAATGATTGGCAGTAAAGAGGATGCTTATTGTGTTTCTTCGGAATCCTGCACTTTTGCAAATCTGGGATACAGCTTTGATTGCGAACTTGGTCCGGGAGAAATAGTACTTTTGACACCGGAAGGAGTTGAACAGATTTCACCTCCGAGAGACAAAATGAAAATATGCGCTTTTCTTTGGGTTTATTTTGGTTATCCATCTTCAACATATGAAGGTATGAATGTTGAGGTAATGCGGTACAGAAATGGTGCAGCCATGGCTAAAAATGATGATTTGGCAATTGATATGGTTGCCGGAATACCTGATTCGGGGCTCGGACATGCCATAGGCTACTCAAACCAATCCAAGGTACCCTACGGGAGACCTTTTATTAAGTATACCCCTACCTGGTCAAGGAGTTTTATGCCGCAGAATCAGGATATCCGAAATCTTGTTGCCAGAATGAAGCTGATGCCGATTCCGGAGCTTGTTTCCGATAAACGCTTGCTTTTCTGTGACGATTCGATTGTCAGGGGCACACAGTTGAGAGAAACGGTAGACCAGTTATACAAATGCAATGCCAAGGAAGTCCATATCAGGTCGGCTTGCCCTCCTGTTGTTTTCGGATGCAAGTACCTGAACTTTTCAACCTCCCGGTCGGAAATGGATCTTGCGGCAAGGAAGACTATCATAGAACTTGAAGGAAAAGAACCGGACTCCCTTGATGAATACTGCGATCCGGCAACAGATAAGTATCAGAATATGGTTGATTGCATCAGCAGAAAGCTCAACTTCTCTTCACTGAAATATCAAAATGTCCATGACATGGTTGAGGCAATAGGCATATGCAAGGACAAAGTTTGCACTTACTGCTGGAACGGGAGAGAATAGAAGTAGTGGGGATTCCCCACTACTTTTATATTTAGTATAACTAATATTGTGTGGTATAATATGCGCAAGCGCACATTATATTTTTTATTTGAATGCCGTGCGATTATTTTGGCTTTGCCAAAAACGCACATGGCACAATCATAAATTCTAAAGAATTTATGATATAATCTATACAAAGATAGACAGGCAAAGGAATCATAATAATGAACGATATAAATGATGAAAAAAAAGAACGTAAATTTTTTTTGAAGATAAAAGATGATATTGATGCTGAAGTAATAAGAATTGCATGGCCTGTATTGGCAGAGCTCCTTTTGGGGTCATTATTCGGAATGGTAGATATGATGATGCTGGGAAGGATGAGCGATAATGCTTTGGCGGCTGCTTCTGTGGCTGCTGTAGGCATGACGAATCAACCGCTTTTTATAGGTTTATCTCTTGTTCAGGCTCTGAATGTCGGTGGGACAGCCATGATTGCCAGATATTTCGGCGCCAAACAAAATGATAGGATAGAAACAGTCCTAAAGCATGTGATGCTGCTCAGCATGCTGCTGCTGGCAATACCTCTGTCTATACTGGGGTTAGTATTTACAGATTCCATCATGACCTTAATGGGCGCTCAGGCAGATACTCTGCAAATTGGGAGAAGCTATTTCAAAATAATCATGATAGGATTTGTATTTCAATCATTTAATATGGCTATTTCAGCGGCGTTAAGAGGAGTAGGCGAAACCAAAGTACCAATGATGATAAACTTGAGATGCAATTTCTTGAACGTTTTCGGAAATGCAGTACTGATATATGGTTTGTTAGGATTTCCAAGGCTCGGGATTACGGGAGCAGGAATCTCAACTGCATTGTCTAATGTAGTAGCAAGCATACTGATTTTTATATATATCTTAAGAGGGAAAAGCATTGTAAGATTAAACATAAAGAATCCTTTTAAGATTAATAAGAGAATTTTATATAATTTGTTTAAAATAGGCATACCGGCATCCTTTGAGCAATTGCTATTAAGAATCGGCATATTCTTGTTTGTCAGGATAGTTGCTGATTTGGGAACTGTCATATATGCGGCCCATCAGATAGCCCTGAGCATATTGAGTCTTTCTTTTCAGCCGGGTCAGGCCTTCGGAATAGCAGCTTCTTCTTTGGTAGGAATGTCGTTGGGGGCCGGAAAATTTGAGATGGCGGAGGAATATGCCAAGAGAACCCGAAAGTTCGGATCGATTATTTCTACATTTATGGGTATAATATTTTTCTTTTTCGGACCACAGCTGGTAGGATTGTATTCTGCAGACCCGATGATTATTAATAATTCTTCTGTTGTATTGAAGATAATTGCAGTGGTTCAGCCCTTCCAATCCTCTCAATTTATACTGGCAGGAGCCCTGAGGGGAGCGGGGGACACTTTTTGGCCTTTAGTGGCTACCTTCACAGGGGTATTGGTAATAAGAGTGGTGCTTGCATATGCGTTTGTAAGCGTACTGGGCTATGGTTTGGTTGGAGCGTGGATAGCTGTATTGATAGACCAATTTGTCAGGTGGCTGTTTGTTTACTTCAGATTTAGAACAGGAAAATGGAAGTATATTAAAATTAAGTAAATGAGAGGAGTACTTTTGTGAATAGAAAAATAGTAATTGCCGGTGGCGGAATTGCAGGATTAAATGCCGCGAAGTCAGCCAGAGAGCAGGATCCCGACAGCAGTATTGTTATACTTGAAGCTTTAGGCACAAATACATATGTAAGGACGAGACTTCCCGACTATATATCAGGTACCGCATCATATAAGGAATTGTTTCCTTATGATGACAGCTGGTATGTAAAGAATGGTATAACCCTTGAAAAGAACACCGGGATTACAAAGATTGACGCGGCACAGAAAACCATAATTACAGATAAAGGGAATTACGATTATGATTCGCTGGTTATAGCACTTGGGAGCAGCGGTAATGTCCCTTCTACTCCCGGAGCAGAATTGGAAAACTGTTTTCCGGTACGTACTTTGGCTGATGCCGATAAAATACGGAGCCTGGCCGGAGCGGGGAAAAAATGCACAATAATAGGGGGAGGACTCTTAGGACTTGAAATGGCATGGGCAATAAGACAGCTTGGCTGTGATGTAAACATTATAGGAAATTCAAACAGACTGCTTCCAAAGCAGATTGATGAGGAAGGAGCAAAATTATTATACAAAGCGATATCCGATAAAGGTATTAAGCTTTATCTGGGATCAGAAGTGCAGGAAATTGCAGGAGCTGGCAGAGCAGAGTATGTAAAGCTCAGCAACGGAACTGAAATCCAATCTGATTTTGTAATACTGTCAATAGGGGTTAAAGCAAATATACATACTTTAGCAAATTCGGGTATAAATATTGGTAGATCTGTAGTAGTGGATCAATATATGAAAACAAATATTGAAGGTGTGTATGCAGCAGGTGATGTGGCTGAGTATAAGGGTAAAAGCTATGGCATCTGGCCTATAGCGGTAGAACAGGGTAAGATTGCCGGAATAAATGCAGCGGGGGGGAAAGCTGAATACTCTGAGATTTATCCTTTTACAAGCCTCAAGATAAAGGGGATAACAATGTTTTCAATAGGAGATATATTTTCCGAAGATTCGTTACCGGTTGTAGAAGCTGATTTTGAAAGTGGAAGATACATAAAGCTTTTGATAAAGGATGGTATAATTACCGGCTCTATTGTATTCGGAGATTCGAGTCTGCCTATGAAAATTAAGAAAGCAGTAGATAATAGGATCAAGGTTCCTGAAATAAAAGAAGGCATTACGATAAAAGAACTTATAGGGTAAGGTGTAATTATGAAGGTTTTATTTACAAAGAGATTCAGTGAGGAAAAAATGAATTCATTTTCAGAGTTGGGATATGAGATTGTTTATATCAGCGAAGATAAAGTATCCTATAGTGATGATATTTCTGAAGTGGATTTGCTCGTATGCTATAATCCCTTTGAAACCTTGGACATATCAAGGCTTAAGAAGCTTAAGTGGATTCAGCTTTTCAGTGTCGGAATAGACCAGTTGCCTAAGCAAAAAGTCATAGATAAAGGTATTATAGTTACAAATAACAGATCCGGCTTTTCAATCCCAATGGGTGAATGGATTATTATGAAAATTCTTGAACTTATGAAAAACAGCAAAGGATTTTATGATAAACAGAGAGAAAAAAAGTGGCAGCCGGATTCAACGCTATTAGAGCTTTACAATAAGACTGTCTGTTTCATCGGTACAGGCAGTATAGCTTTAGAGGCGGCAAAACGACTTCAGGGATTTGATGTAAATATAACAGGAATAAACTCCACCGGCAGAAGAGCAGAATATTTCAACAGGTGCTATCCCATGAAGGAGATGTCCTATGCTTTGTCCCAGGCTGATGTAGTGGTAGTTTCTATTCCATATACAAAGGAGACCCATCATTTAATTAATGATGACAGTATCAATTCCATAAAAAAGGGCGCTTACCTGATAAACATTGCCAGAGGAAGCATTATAAAGGAGACTGCACTGATAGAAGCACTCCGGAATGGGAATATTCACGGAGCGGCACTGGATGTGTTTGAGGAAGAACCATTATCTATGGAAAGCCCCTTATGGGAGATGAACAATGTGATTATTACACCCCATAATTCATGGATATCCGAAATGAGAACTGAAAGAAGATATATTATAGTTTATGAGAATCTCAGAAGATATATAAATGGAGAAGCGCTTTTAAACATAGTGGATATTGAAAAAGGATACTGATGAGAATCAGTACCCTTCCTTGTCGGCTTTCAGTTTAACAAGACCTACCAGACCCCAGGCAAGTATGGCATAAACAATCATTCCGATTATGGTGCCAGGTTCAAAAACTGATTTTGCAGAAAGCCCGGAGGATATAGTAGAATTAAAAATCCCGGAAAAAGGTGTTGCAAAAATCCCTGTAATGGAATATAAAAATGATACGAATCCATTATTCAAGTTGGCACCCAAAAGCTTAAAAGTAAAACGGAATGCGAGAAGCACTTCAATAATACCAAGAATATAGTATGTTGCATGACGGGTTTTTAAAAACCATAAAGGCGTTTTAAATATATCATGTTCCTTGTTATTGCTGCGCAAATGGCTCATAATATTACCTCGTATCACATAATAATTTTATTGTATAGAAAAGTTATAACTTTCCTATACAATAAAAAGCCTTGATTTAACTGCCCGCGCCAGAATTTCCTCAGGAAAAGGCGCATGGGCTTCAAATGCGGTCGTAGCCGCCTTTGTTCTTTTAGTATTTTCATTTTCTAAAAGAATATGTGCATTTACATAATCTATTGAGAGAAGCATATAAATATTAGATTTATGGAGGGAAATCTGACAAATGAAAAATGAATTTGACTGCCTTGTAATTGGCTGCGGCTTCGCAGGAGCGGTAATTGCACGGGAGCATGCGGAACGGGGAGATAAAAAGGTTTTGATTATTGATAAGCGCAGCCACATTGGCGGTAATGCTTATGATTCATTTAACGATGACGGAATACTTATTCACAATTACGGACCTCATATTTTTCATACTCAAAGCAGCCGTGTATTTGATTACATTTCCCGCTTCACAAAGTGGAGAGATTACTCTCATGAGGTTCTGGCTGACATTCACGGGAAACTGATTCCTGTTCCCTTCAATCTCAATTCTCTCTACTTGGTTTTTGAACATAGTAAAGCAAAAAGACTTGAGGAAAAACTCATTTCTGTATATGGTATGGAAAAAAGAGTGACTATATCAGAATTGCGGGGACAGACAGACAATGAGCTGCTTGAGCTGGCAGATTTTATTTACAGGAATATCTTTTTGTATTATACACAAAAACAATGGGGCATTGCTCCGGAAAAAATAGATCCTTCTGTGACAGCAAGGGTTCCTATTTTAGTTTCTTACGATAACCGATACTTTCAGGACAAATATCAGGGCATTCCTCTGGACGGATACACTTGTCTTTTTAAAAACCTGGTAGACCATCCGAATATAAGCGTGCAGCTTAATACTGATTCGGCTTCTGTGCTAAAGTTGACCGGAAACGGGATACTCTTTAACGGCAGTCCGTTTTCCGGAAGAGTAATATATACCGGTGCTTTAGATGAACTTTTTGATTGCCGCTTTGGTAGACTTCCTTACAGAACCTTGGATTTCTTATTTGAAACTTATGAAAAGACCCGGTATCAGTCTAAGGGTACCGTTAATTATACAGTTGACCGGCCCTATACCCGGATAACCGAGTTTAAGCACTTGACAGGTCAGAATATCCCGGAAAAAACAACAATTATGAAGGAATATTCCAGAGAATACACCGGGGATGGTAAAGAAATACCATATTATGCTATAATGAATTCGGAGAATTCGGTATTATACGAAAAATATAAGCAGCTTACGGAGGTCTTTAATGACTTTTATCTGTTGGGCAGACTGGCAGAATACAAGTACTATAACATGGATATTATAGTAGAAAAGGCACTGCAGTTGGCTGACAGCGTAATTTGACATATAGAAAGAGAGTGGAATATGAAAATAATAACTTTTACAGTTCCAAGCTATAATTCAGAAGCATATATGAAGCATTGCATAGAATCCCTGCTTCCCGGAGGAGAAGATGTTGAAATAATTATTGTTAATGATGGTTCAAAGGATAGCACGGGCGAAATTGCAGATGATTATGCTTCCCGATATCCGGGCATAGTGAAAGCAATACATCAGGAAAACGGAGGGCATGGGGAAGGAGTCAATGCCGGTTTGAGAAATGCTTCCGGTTTGTACTACAAAGTTGTGGATTCAGATGATTGGCTGGATACTGACGGTATGTTGGAGGTATTGTCCAAGCTTAAGGAACTGTCTGCAAAAGGTACAACCCTTGATATGATGGTATGTAATTATGTATATGAACACACATCGGATAATAGCAGTCATGCTGTCAATTACAAGTATGTGCTGCCTCAGAACCGAATTTTTGGTTGGGATGAGATAGGTACCTTCAAACCGACTCAATATCTTCTCATGCATTCGGTTATTTATCGTACCGAACTTCTTCGTGAATGTGGACTGGTATTACCTAAGCATACTTTTTATGTGGACAATCTCTTTGTCTACATCCCCCTCCCCTATGTAAAGACCATTTACTATATGAATATTGATTTGTATCGCTATTTTATAGGGAGGGAAGATCAATCGGTAAATGAAAAAAACATGCTAAACAGGATTGATCAACAGCTTAGGGTAAATAAGCTTATGATAGACGCCTATAATTCTCATGACAAACTGCCCAGCAGACGGCTTGCAAATTATATGAAAAATTATCTTTCCATAATGATGACCATTTCATCGATATTTCTGCAGATATCTCCCACAAAAGAGAATATGGAGAAAAAGGCGGATTTGTGGTCTTATCTGAAAGAGAGCAATGAAATGCTGTACTTTAGGTTGAGGTACCGTTTACTCGGAACGATATCCAATCCTTACGGCAAAGTTGGAAGGAAGCTTACTATTAATTTGTACCGACTTATGCGCAGGATATATAAATTCAATTAGAAGGAGAGATATATATGGCTAAAAAGCAATTTAAGACAGAATCCAAGAGACTTTTGGATCTCATGATCAATTCCATTTACACCCACAGGGAGATATTCCTGAGAGAGCTTATTTCCAATGCAAGTGATGCTATTGACAAGATTTATTATAAAGCGTTAACAGACGAATCCATAAGCTTTGATAAAGACAGTTATTATATTAAAGTTGTTACTGACAAAGCAAACAGGATTCTCAGGATTTCGGACACGGGAATCGGAATGACAAAAGAAGAACTGGACGATAACCTGGGAGTAATAGCAAAAAGCGGATCTCTTGCATTTAAGAAAGAAGTTGAACTAAAGGATGGGCATGACATAATAGGTCAATTTGGGGTGGGGTTCTATTCTGCATTTATGGTATCTGATACTGTTACCGTCATTAGCAAAGCCTATGGGAGCGATGATGCATACAAGTGGCAATCCGGCGGGGTAGACGGTTATACAATTGAACCCTGTGAGAAAGACACTGTCGGCACGGATGTTATATTAAAGATAAAAGAGAATACGGAGGATGAGAAATATGACGAATATCTTGAGGAGTACAGGCTTAAGGCTATTATAAAGAAATATTCCGACTTTGTGAGATATCCTATAAAGATGGATATTACAGGTAAACGCCTAAAGGAAGGCAGCGAAAAGGAATACGAGGATTATAAAGAGGAACAGACAGTAAACAGTATGGTTCCCATATGGAAAAGGAACAAGAACGAACTGACAAAGGAAGACTATGAGGATTTTTATTCAGAAAAGCACTATGGCTTTGATAAACCCATAAAGTATATACATATAAGTGTTGACGGAGTTGTGAGCTATAATGCAATACTGTTCATTCCGGAAAAGATGCCTTTTGATTTTTATACAAAAGAATACGAAAAGGGACTGGAGCTTTACTCAAAGGGTGTTATGATTATGAACAAATGCCCTGATTTGCTTCCAGACTATTTCAGCTTTGTAAAAGGATTGGTGGATTCAGAGGATCTGTCACTTAATATATCCAGGGAGATACTCCAGCATGACAGGCAGCTTAAGCTTATTGCCAAGAACATAAAAAACAAGATAAAAAGTGAATTGGAGAATCTACTGAAAAACGAGAGGGATAAGTACGGGGAATTCTACAAAGCCTTCGGAAGACAGTTAAAATATGGGATATACAGTGAATATGGAAGCAATAAAGAGACTCTTCAGGACTTGTTAATGTTTTATTCCTCGAAAGAAAAAAAACCGGTTACTCTGGAGGAATATGTTTCAAGAATGCCTGAAGAACAGAAATATATTTATTATGCTGCCGGAGAATCAAATGAGAGGATTGAAAAGCTTCCTCAGGCAGAATTGATATCTGATAAAGGCTACGAAATATTGTATTTTACCGACGATGTTGACGAGTTTTCCGTAAAAATGATGATGACTTACAAGGATAAGGAGTTTAGATCAGTATCAAGCAGTGACCTTGGTATAGAAATTGAAGAGAAGAAAAGCTTATCCGATACGGAGGAAAAAGGCAATAAAGAATTATTTGAGCACATGAAGAGCATCCTGTCAGGAAAGGTCAAGGATGTCAAAGCATCAGTAAGGCTGAAAAACCATCCCGTATGTCTGTCAACGGAGGGGGAGCTTACTATTGAAATGGAGAAAGTACTTAACTCAATGCCTAACAGCCCGGAAATCAAAGCGGATAAAGTTTTGGAGATAAACACAGACCATGAAGTTTTCAAATCTCTTAAGGAAGCTTATGAAAATGATAAAGAAAAACTGAATCTTTATACAAATCTATTATATAATCAGGCACTTCTTATAGAAGGCTTACCTATAGGTGATCCGGTAGAGTTCACTAACAATATTTGCAAAATAATGAAATAGTAATCTAATGATATGTCAAGAGGATAATTCAAAGATTCGCGTAAATCACCACTAATAACAGCAGCAGATGGAGTCTGCTGTTTTTTCTATTATGTTACCTGACATTATTTCATTTTTTTTGACAAGACTGTACTTTAGTACATTGCAAACATAAATATATTCAAGTAAAATTAAAATACCGACAATATTCTACTGATTTCTCCTATATATACTAAACTTTGATAAGCATTGACTGAATATGGTAGTTGCAGGGGTTCAAGGGGGATTGAGAAAGGAATGTTCACACAGAAGCAAAATATTGAAGAGCAATTAACTATATCAGTCGATGATGATAGTGCTTTTGTTGAGTTATATAACTCCTACTTTCCTCGGGTTTCTAATTATGTGCATTATCGGGTGGATGATTTCCATGAGGCCGACGACTTAACCAGTCAGATTTTTACTAAGCTTTTTATTAAATTAGAATATTACCTGCCGGAAAAGGCACCGCTTCCTGTTTGGATTTTCAGTATTGCCCGCAATAGCGTAACAGACTATTACCGTAGCCGTAATCGAAATACTTATGTGTTTTTGGAAGAAACGGCAGAGCTTTCAGATTTAAGATTTAATCTTGATGATGCTGTCGTGTCAAGGGAATTGAGGCAGTATTTACACAGGGCTTTAGCTTCTTTGAGCGAGAGAGAGCAGGAAATCATTGCCTTGAAATTTTGGAGCGGTTGTACCAATAGAGATATCGCCAAATTTATCGGGATTAGTGAAAGTAATACGGGTGTTATCTTATTTCGTGCCATGCGGCGGCTGCGTCAAATCTTGGAAAGCTGGGGGATAAACATTGATGACTGAAAAAACAAAGGCAGAGCTGTACCTTGCCTATCTGGATCGGATCCTGGCAGGGGAAAAAGATGTCGGACCGGTTGAGGATGGCGAAATAGCTAAACTTTTACGCCTGGCCCAAAGCATGATTGCTGTTGATATCAGTGTAAATAGCGAAATCAGGGAGACTTTGAGGAAACAGCTTTTGACTCGGATTTCTCCGGCAGATAACGCTATTTTGATAGATGCCTTGAAAGAGGAAAATGAACTTACAGAAGAGGAATTGAGATATGTGGCAGCAGGGCTTCCGGGACAAGCCGGGGAGAATATCTGTCCCAGTTGTGGGGCGAAACTGACCAATAGCCTTGGGAGATGCCCCTTTTGTAGTAATTAGGCTTAAAATCTCAGGGGTAAAAAATTTTTTTTGATATGTAATATATTCCTGTGACAAACGTATTAGCCATTAAGAATGTAAAACAAATACACTAAATTAAAAAATGGAGGTTGGAAAAATGAGTATTGAATCAGCAAAAGCTTTTCTCGAAAAAGTAAAATCAGATGAAGACTTTAAAAAGAATCTAAGTGGGCTTAAAGACGGTCAGGCGCGACTGGACTTTGCTAAAAAATCAGGTTTCAATTTTACTGCTGCCGATCTCGCCAAAGTGAAAGAGGAACAAGGGCTCACTGATGAAGAACTGGATGGTGTAGCCGGCGGTTGCGGCGGTGGCTCTTTATGTCTTACAGGGATTGGAGATACAAGTATCTCTGTTTGGTAATTTGCTGAAAGAATTTTAAGAGTACTTTGCTCTGCTTTGAAAGCAGAACAAGGTACTTTTTTCTATGGAAGGCGAAAAACGGCAAGGATCTAAAAGTCGAGGGGGCACGGTTTTGGGGGGAATATTTCATATTCGCTGAGGAAGATGCAGTCTTGTTCATCGAATTGACAAATTAAAGCAGCAGCAAGCTCCAGTTCACGCTGTTTTAACAGACAAATCTCTTCGGAAGGAGTCCAGATGGAACCACAGGAGGTGGAATTATCATGTTTGCACCACCCGGCACAATAATAGCGGGCAAAACAAGAAGCACAAGCCGGCACACGGGTAAGCGGAGAATCCAGGTAAGCTTCCCGACTAAGATCATTGTTAAAGACATTCCCTAACTTATATCCATCCTTACCGACGAAGCGATGACACTAATATATATCTCCGATATCTGAAACAGCGATCTTTGTTATACCGGCTCCGTG
>JAQVFD010000252.1 GCA_028697435.1 Clostridiaceae bacterium | reverse complement strand
ATACCGAACATAAGTTCTTTTACCGTCCTGACTTCCCCTGCTTCCAATAGCAGCATTGTGCCCTTGCTGTTCTTGCTGGAAGCCTGAGGGCTTATTGTAACTTTATCCTCATAGCTAATCTTTCCCCTGTCCAATGCCTCCATAATAAGAAGCATCGTCATTACTTTTGTTACACTGGCAGGGGCCAGCTTTTCGTGGGAATTCTGCTCATATATGATCTTACCAGTGCCATAATCTATAAGTATTGCAGATTTGCAGTCAAGGTTCATATCATCTTCTGCATATACCGGAATTGTTATTCCAACAGAAGCAATAGCAAATATAGCAATATAACATATTAGCTTCCATGATAACTTTTTTATACCAGCTGAAATATACATAACAATCCTCCTACTTGATTTGTTTACATTTATGTTACCCTATAGAAGAATCTGTTATGCAATTCAATTATCATTGAATAATCCCGTAAATATACTTATTGACCTTAACTCTTGAGTTACCTATATTGTATGCTGCCAGTGCAATTCTCTCTGCTTCGCCGGTATTCTGCAAATTTGTATGAAGTACACACAGTATGTCTCCCGGGTTGGATTTATCTCCAACCTTCTTTTTCATGCTTATTCCGGCAGAGAAGTCTATTCTGTCTTCCTTAGTTCTTCTGCCTGCGCCCAGAAGCATTGCAGAAATACCTATGCTTTCAGCATCTATTGAGTTTACATAACCGCCCTTTTTTGACCTTACTTCTATATGATATTTAGCCTGCGGTAATATTTCAATTTTATCAACTACATCAGGATTCCCACCTTGAATCTGTATCAGCAGCTTTAACTTATCAATAGCCTTACCGCTCCTGATAACCTCTTCCAATGCAGCCTGTGCTTTTTCAAAATCCTCAAAGGCACCCCCAAGTACTGCCATATAAGAAGCAATGGTCAAAGCTACTTGGGTTTCGTCCTTCGAGCCCTTTCCCTTTAACACTTCAATGGCTTCAATGATTTCATTTGAATTGCCCACTTCATGTCCTAAGGGCTGACTCATATCAGTCACTACTGCTATAGTTTTCCTGTTAAGGGATTTGCCGATTTCAACCATTGTCTCTGCAAGTAAGTAAGCTTCTTCAACAGATTTCATAAAAGCACCTGAACCTACCTTTACATCCAGTACAATACAATCCGCACCTGAAGCAATCTTTTTACTCATAATTGAACTTGCAATTAACGGAATACTGTCAATGGTTGCTGTTACATCCCTTAAGGCATACAGCTTTTTATCGGCAGGCACAAGATTCCCCGATTGGCCCGAAATAGCCATTTTATAATTATTCACATTGTCAATGAATTCATCTCCGGTTAATTCTGTCCTAAAACCCGGAATGGACTCCAGTTTATCTATAGTACCGCCGGTATGTCCCAACCCTCTGCCGCTCATCTTTGCAACAGGAATACCTAAGGAGGCAACCAGAGGGATAACAATTAAGCTGATTTTATCTCCTACTCCTCCGGTAGAATGTTTGTCTACCTTAACACCTTTAATAGCAGTCAGATCAACTGTCTCTCCTGAATTAACCATAGCCATTGTAAGCTCTGCTGTCTCACTTTTGCTCATTCCTTTAAAATAAATGGCCATCAGAAGCGCCGATGCCTGATAATCCGGTATTGTTCCTTCAGTGTATCCATTTATGAAGAATTGGATTTCTTCCTTTGTCAATTCTTCTCCGTTCCTTTTCTTGAGTATGATATCGTACATCCTCATTACAGCTGCACCTCTTTAATAAATTCCTTAACCAGAGATACAAACCTCGGTTTAATTGATTCGGCAACCTTTACTATCTCTTCGTGAGTAGGTGATGTCATTGTATCAGGAATAGCCATATCTGTAATGCATGACACTCCTGCTACCTTGAGTCCGCAGTGTCTTGCAGCAATTGCTTCCGGCACTGTAGACATTCCAACCGTGTCCGCACCTAGCCTTATCATCATTGAAAGCTCTGCTTTTGTAGAATAATTTGGTCCGCTAACGGCTCCGTATACTCCTTTGTGAACTTTGATACCCTGTGCGGAAGCAATCCTTTCTATCAGTTCAACCAAACCTTTATCATATACTTCCGACATATCCGGGAAACGAGGTCCGAAGTCTTCCAGGTTCGGTCCTATCAAAGGATTTGTACCCATAAAATTAATATGGTCTGTTATTATCATAATGTCCCCTGCGCTAAAGTTTGGATTCAACCCTCCGCAAGCATTGCTGGCAACCAAAAGTTTGATGCCTAATTTCTTCATTACTCTGACCGGTATGGTAATCTCCTGCATTGTATAGCCTTCATAATAATGAAATCTCCCTTGCATGGCAATTACTCTTTTCCCCTCCAGATAACCCAATATAAGCTTTCCTTCGTGTCCAAACACCGTAGATACGGGAAATTCCGGTATATCCCTATAGTCAATTACAGATGCTTTGTCAATGTAATCCCATAATGAACCCAAACCGGTACCGAGTATTATACCTATATCCGGCTCAAATCCCGAATGCTGTTTTATAAAATTTGTAGAACATTCAATTCTTTCTCGTAAATCCATTTGCGCTACCCCCAAATTTTATATTTTTTCAATAACGCTTATAATAAGCTTTGAAAAGTCTTCTTTAACCCTATCGGCAGTTTCCATAACTTCTCTGTGATTCAAAGGAGTATCTAATATCCCTGCAGCCATATTGGTTATACAAGATATTCCCACCGTTTTTATTCCGCAGTGGTTTGCGGCTAATACTTCAGGTACTGTAGACATTCCGACGGCATCAGCTCCCAGTATTCGGAAGGCTCGTATTTCTGCAGGGGTCTCATAGCTTGGTCCCGTAAGAAATATGTAATTCCCTTCCTGCATCTTTATATTATTGGAAGATGCACATTCTCTTACAATATCTATCAGTTCTTTTGAGTATGCCTCCGACATATCCGGAAAACGGGGCCCAATAGCCTCAAAGTTATGGCCAATTAGCGGGTTATTATTTGTATAATTAATATGATCTTTTATTATCATCAAGTCTCCCGGATAAAAACTTGTATTTATTCCTCCCGCTGCATTTGTGACAATGAGCTTCTTTACGCCCAGAGCGTTGAAAACCCATATTGGAAAAGCAATTTCCTTCATCTGGCAGCCTTCGTAATAATGAAATCTTCCTTGCATAAAAACTACCATTTTTCCTCCCATAGTGCCGAATACAAGTCTTCCTTTATGGCCCTGCACTGTTGATACCCGAAACCCCTTTATTTCTTTATATTCTATTATAGTTTTATTTTCTGCCTCCTCTGCCAGTTCACCTAAGCCCGATCCGAGAATAAGAGCTATTTCAGGAGTTTCTCCTATCCTTTCCTGTATATATTCCTTGGCTTCATTTATAAGTGATAACAAATTACCTTCCATTTTCATTC
>JAQVFD010000251.1 GCA_028697435.1 Clostridiaceae bacterium | reverse complement strand
CATTATCTATCTGACTGTCTGTCGGATCACCCAGGAAAACAAATTTGGCGCCAAAGCCCGCACGGGTCAGCATCATTTTTGCAAGATGAGGAGTAATCTCCTGTGCTTCATCTACTACCACAAGGGCATCGGACAATGTCCTTCCCCTCATATAGGTAAATGTCTTGGTCTCGATAATCCCATGCTGTCGGTAGTCCTCTATAAAGGAATCCACCGTAAATACCGGCTTTGATGTGGTATCTGATTTACTCGGCTTCTCCTTGCGCCGATACTTGTTGCCGAAAAGATTGTCTACGGCATCGTAGAAGGAGCCCATCCAAGGCTTAAGCTTTTCAGCTTCTGTGCCCGGCAAAAATCCTATGTCGCTGCCGGCCGGAACAACAGGCTTTATAAAGACTATTTTTCTGTAAACCTCTTCTTCAATAACCTTTTGTAAAGCTACGGCGGTGGATAATATGGTTTTACCGGAACCCGCGCCTCCGGCTAATGTAACAAAGTGAATATTGTTGTCCATAAGCAGTTCAAAGGCCATTTTCTGCTCTCTGTTGATAGGAACAAGCCCCCAGGCAGAATTATTTGCATACTTCAGCGGGACTATCTTGTCTCCGTTATAAATAGTTAGAACACCATTACTTGAGGTGTCATTGCTTTTTATATGAATAAACTCGTTGGGATAAATGGTTTCGTCAAGCTGTTTAGGAAGCTTTAACCCATCCTTGAAAATTTTCTCTATATCTTTTGAAGGGAGCATCAGCTCGGTATACCCGTTGTAAATGGATTCGACCAAGACTTTATCATTCTCGTAGTCCTGAACTGTAATTCCGAGACTGTCACCTTTTATTGCCATATATAAGTCTTTTGTAACTAGAATGGTCGGCCGCTCTGTGTTTTCCTTTTGAAGATTTTTAGTGAGCGCCAGTATCTTATTATCTGTTTTTGAAAGGTCCAAACCATCCGGCAGCTCTATTGACTCCAGATGATCCAATTCAATCCTGAATGTGCCTCCGCCGGGTAAACTCACTCCTTCGCTTAGACTGCCATATTCGCGAAGTTTGTTTATTTCTCTTGCTGCACTTCTTGCGTGAAAACCCAACATACCCTCCCTTTTTTTAAGACTATCCAGCTCTTCAACTACCATGATTGGAATTATCACATTATTATCCTGGAAATTGGAGATACAGTAAGGATCATGTACCAGCACGTTTGTGTCAAGAATAAAGTTCTTTATCATGCATTTACCTCCATATAAGAAATGTATGCTTCTGATGGATTTATAATACACTGGCAGATCTCAGGATTGTATTGTATAAATTCTGCTAAGTATCGGCAAATTCCTTCAATTGCAGAGCAAAATTTACATAAAAGTAATAGTGCAATTTACATTGAAACATTTAGTAATGAACTTTCTCACGATGTATATGAATTAGGGGTAAATAGTATTACTATACTACTATTTTATGCGGGCAGTTTGTTTTATTTACATATATGCATCAACTGTTATAAAGAATGTCATTAAACACTGATGGAAAATTTATAAAACGTATTGCAAATAGGAATCATTATCAATATAATAGAAGAGGATACACAATAGACATTGAACTACAAGGAACAATTATTATTCACAAGAGAGGATATAATATATGGACAACAACATTCTTTTGGCCTTTGGACTTACTCTGATTGCAGGATTATCCACCGGAATTGGAAGCCTTTTGGCGTTTTTTACAAAAAGAACAAATACTAAAATGATATCAGCAGTTTTGGGCTTTTCAGCGGGGGTTATGATATTTGTATCATTGGTAGATATACTTCCTCATGCCAGTAAAACGCTGCAAGCGTCTATGGGAGATAAAGCCGGCAGTTGGGTTGCGATGATTTCTTTTTTCGCGGGAATATTGCTGATAGCGGTAATTGATAAGGTTATTCCATCTTTTGAGAACCCCCATGAGAGCAGAAGAGTAGAAGATATGGGAAAAAACTATTGCAATATTAAGAGTAACAATAATAAACTTATGAAAATGGGAGTGCTTACAGCGGTAGCAATCGGGGTGCATAACTTTCCGGAAGGAATCGCTACCTTTATTGCAGCTTTAAAGGATCCACAGTTAGGTATTGCCATAACAGTAGCAATTGCAATACACAATATTCCCGAGGGTATTTCTGTATCTGTACCAATTTACTGTGCTACAGGAGACAGAAAAAAAGCACTGTTATATTCTTTTATGTCAGGCTTGTCAGAACCATTAGGTGCATTGCTTGCATACGTTTTCCTAATGCCGATAATGAATGACCAGGTATTCGGAATTATGTTCGCATTGGTTGCGGGCATTATGGTTTTCATATCCATGGATGAGCTGCTTCCAACTGCGATAGAATACGGCGAAGCTCATATAGCCACATATGGTTTGGTGGGCGGAATGGCTGTTATGGGAGTCAGCATATTGCTTTTTATGTAAGCGTAATATAATGTGCAGTATAAATTCCAGTGAATAAGGCAATATATTGCTGTAAATGCCTTGTAAGAAGCTTGAATTCAGCACAGTGCCAAATTTTTCGATTGACAAAATTACAATTTTTATATACTATTTTAATGTGAGTCAACTGTGCACCTATAGCTCAGCAGGATAGAGCGACGGTTTCCTAAACCGCAGGCCGGGGGTTCGACTCCCTCTAGGTGCACCATATGTGATTATTATTACCTCAGTATAATAGAATACTGAGGTATATTTGAACCGTACCAATATAGTCACATAATATTATGAATTGATGTGAATAGAATTTTGAATGATTTTTTTATGAAAAAAGCTTTGGAAGAAGCTCAAAAGGCTTTTGAAATGGATGAGGTTCCCGTTGGTGCTGTCATAGTCAGAAATGGCAAGATAATATCTGCGACACATAATCGAAGAGAGATTTCAAAGGATGCAACAGCTCACGCCGAGATGCTTGCAATAAGGGAAGCCTGTGAAATACTTGGAAGCTGGCGGCTTATAGACTGTGATATGTATGTGACTCTGGAGCCTTGTGTTATGTGCAGTGGTGCCATATTGCAGGCAAGAATTGAAAGGCTCTATATTGGCGCCATGGATCCGAAAGGCGGCGCAGCAGGCTCGATACTGGATTTATTTGAGGATTATCATTTTAACCATAAAACCCAAGTTATAAAAGGCATTTTGGAAGAGGAATGCGGTCAAATTCTAAAGAAATATTTTAAAGAAAAACGCTAAATACGGAGGGGTATCGAAGTGGTCATAACGGGGCTGACTCGAAATGCAGTGATATTATTGGATAGGTAGAACCCGCAAACCCTTGTAAAATGGGCGTTCCTGCGGAACAGTAACAACTTAATACTTGCTATGTCTGCTCTAAAGGTCTGTCATTTTTCCGAGTAGCCTTTAGAGGAAGATCATATACTTTATTACACGGAGGCGTACCGAAGCGGTCATAACGGA
>JAQVFD010000250.1 GCA_028697435.1 Clostridiaceae bacterium | reverse complement strand
CAGGTCATCACGATACGTAAAATCTGGTGGCAATGACGGAGAGGCCACACCTGTTCCCATCCCGAACACAGAAGTTAAGCTCTCCGGTGTCGATGGTACTTGGACCGCAGGGTCCCGGGAGAGTAGAGCGCTGCCAGGTAACTAAGAACGATAGAAGAAATTCTATCGTTCTTTTCTATATTATTTTTCTCCAAATTTTTCTCATTATATGGTAGAATTAAGAAACAGAAATTATATTCGCGCAAGTTTTTGAATTATTTTGAAGGAAGGGGGACTTCAAATGCAATTCATCAATCAGCAGTATAATATTGTTAAAGAAAGAAGCTCTGATGAGTACGGCATAACCTATGTAGTAGAAGATATTCATAAGGATAATGCTCTTAAGCATTTGAGAATTATAAACCTTCAGAATGAGACCAGGGATTTCATAAACTATATGAAAGACAATTTTTATGAATACTCTAAGTATTATCATCCATATCTAATCAACTTTCATTTTTTTAACAGAATTCAGCTTATTGATTATAAACAAACAGTTTTAAATCAGTATTATTATACCTATGATTACTTTGAAGGGGTTAATTTGTTTGATTACTGCAAGGATAAAGAATTTAATGTGATTCTGGACCTGGCGGCGGAGTTGTGTGAGGCTGTTAAGTTCTTGCATTTGAGAGGGCTCTTGCTTTGCGGCATTAATAAAGATGATTTACAGATTGTGCGAGATGGGGAAGCAGAACATATAAAAATATTAGCATTGCCGTATCCGCAAAAAAACTGCGGTAAGACAGCAATGAACAAAAAAGATATATGTTTTGAAGCTCCTGAAGTGCACAAAGGTGGATGTTATTCAGTCCTTACAGAGGTTTATATTATCGGTTCAATTATTTCTTGTATGCTCGGGGATAAGGATGTTAAAGATGACTATAGGCTTATTCTGGATATAATAAAAAAATGTACGGCTGAAAAACCTGAAGACAGGTTTCAATCTACGGACCAGATTATTGCAAGCATAAACAATTGCTTTGAAAAAGACTATAAGATAATAAATAAAAAGTATATTCAAGCAATGCCGCAATACAGGTTAAATCCACCTTCTCTATCAAGGCAATATCATCTCGATAAGATATTAAACAATACAAAAGAATATTTTTTTACTAATCGTCCTTGTAGGGTATCTCTGGTTGTGGAGCGCGAGGGCACAGGAAAAGAGAATTTTTTGGAGGTTTTAGCTGTTAAGGCACAACATGAGGGATTTATATCAGTCAAAACGGTTCTCAATGAATCAGACGTTTTAAGATTCAGCGTTCTTGAAATCTTTTTAAGAGAGATAATTAAATATGTAGATAAAGAAATTATTGATAAGCATTTTGGGGATATAGGTAATATTATGTCCAAAATCTCTAAATTCAGATTAGTATCATCAAAGGAAGAAGTTGAATATCCGGAAAAGGAAGCTAAAGGACATTTTATACAGAGTTTAAGTAGTTTTATAGAAGAAGCTACTAAGAGATTTCATTATATGCTTATTATTGAAAACTTTCAATGGATGGATGAAGATTCACAGAGACTGCTGGATAAGATACTTGAGAGTGGTAATTCGGGAGTTTATTTCGTGCTTGCCACAGATAAAGATAGCTATTCTAAAGATCTCAGATTAAGGGAATATTGCATAAAGCTTAAAAAGACGGGCCTTATGAATAATATTATTATGCTTAGAGGCTTCAAACTTGATGAAACAATAAAATTTATCAGCCTTATTTTGAGCTCGGATAAAGTGCCGTATGAATTTGCAAAACTTATTTATGAAAAGACAAAAGGAAGTCCGAATTATATATTTGATATTATACAAATGCTTTACTCAAACAACAACATATATGTTAATGACGAGGGGTACTGGGTGTTTGACAAGGTAAATTATGAGGTGCTGAATGCTTCTTATGATGAGGATATGGATATCTTGAACAATGTTTACAAGCTTGATCCCAACTATCAGGATATTCTTAAGGCGGTATCGGTTTTTAGTACTGCGGTTTCAGCAGATATAACAGAAGGTTTTGTCGAGGTTAAAGGTGAAAAACTAGTCAGTCAGCTGAATTATCTTTCTTATATAAGCATACTTGTAAGAAAACATAATGATTGGGGTATATCCTACGGATTTAACTCATTAAAGCTGAAAAAATCAATATATGAAAGTATACCGGTGGAGATGAGACAAAAATATCATGAAAAGGCTTCTTATATATTGAAAAACAAACTTTTCCATGAAGTTATAGAAAGTAAAGATGAACTGATACTCCAAATGGTAAAAGCCAATTGGCACATTGAAGTACAAGAATATATTGCAGATTCTGCCAGAGATATGCTTGAGAACGATTCGGTGGACCAAGCAATCAAGTTCCTGGAGCATGTTCATGAATTGTTGTCCGGGGAAAATATTGTAGAAGAAATGATACCTGTTTACAGCAAGTTGGGGGAGTTATATGAACGCACAGGTAATTATCCAAAGGCAATATATTACTATAGTATTCTTGAGGATATGGCAAAGAGCGAAAAGAATGATTTTTTGCTTGCCGATGTATATATAAGAAAATACTCATTGCTATATAAATTGCATGATAGAAAGGAGTCGTTCAAGTATCTTTCTTATTCCAAGAACCTGTTGAGAACCATTGATTATAAAAAAGGCTTGTATGAGCATATAATCGTAATTCACAGAATGATGCTTCATAAAAGAAAATTCAAAAGCTATATAAGAATATTAGAAAGAGCATTGAAAGAAATCAATAAAGAGGAATACAGATTCATATATGCGAGGCTGCTTGGTATTTATGGGAACTTCAAGGCTTATAAAGGCGAATATGAAGAGGGTCTTATCCTGTTAAAAAAAGGCATGCAGATTCTTGAGAGCACCGGTAATTACCAAAAGATGCTGTATCCGTTAAATTCAATCGGAATAATATATTATAACCACTACACCAATACACAAAAAGCCAGAGAATATTATGAAAGGTGTTTAAGCATAAGTCAGAGACTCGGGGACGTATATTATGAGAGTGCATGCTATAATAATATCGCTGATCAATGCAGGATGGAAGACAAGTATTACGCAGCACTGCAATTTTATCAGAATTCCTTAAAAAACGCTAGAATAATAGGGGATAAGTATATAGAGATCGTAATAAACCTTAACATATCTCTAGCAAATATAGAATTAGAGGAGTACAACAAAGCGCTTTTTAATTTTGAAAATGTGGAAAAATTGATGATGGAATTCAAATATCCAGGAGATTACATTGACTTATTCTACCAATGTCAGGCAGAATTCTTTTATACAATGGGAGAATATGAAAAGGCATATGAGTGTGCACAAAAATCTGTGGATATGTGCATAACATGGGGCATACCTGAGAACTATGAAGCTCATTTTGTGAAGCTGATGTCTGAGATGCAGATGAACGGCAGACTTGATTATGAAAGAATCAATG
>JAQVFD010000249.1 GCA_028697435.1 Clostridiaceae bacterium | reverse complement strand
GGAGAAGAAGGCTTATCCACTTGGGCTGCTCCCGTTGTCAATGAAGCAAAGGATCAAAACCTTGTTACCGATAAGGTTCTGGTTGATTTCCCGGCACCTATAACCCGTGAAGAGTTCTGTGAGTTAGCAGTACTTCTCTATGAAAAAATGACAGGGACAGCAGCGCCCGCACCGGCTTCTAATCCATTCAGCGATACAACCAATCCTCAGATATTAAAAGCTGCTAACCTGGGAATTGTCGGAGGAGTAGGCGGCGGTAAGTTTGCTCCCAATAACAATGTTACCAGGCAAGAAATTTCAGTAATGTTGCTTCGTACATTAAAGAATGTAATGCCAAACATTACAACAGCAGCTGAGTTTAAGACACAGTTCCAGGATGCCGGCAGTATTGATTCCTGGGCTCTTGAAGCAGTCAAGTTCATGAACGCTAACGATATTATCGGAGGTTCAACAGTTAACGGAGTCTCCTACATGCTTCCGAAAGGCAATACAACCAGAGAGCAGGCTATTGCATTGGTACTTAGAATGTACAATACATTTAACAAGCTATAGGTCTTGATGAATATAAAAAGGAAGTGAAGGAATGTACAAAAGTAAAAAAATGACTGCGCTGTTTGTAGCTTTTGTTATGATGTTTTCTTTTGCGGTCAATCCAATTTCCGCAGTTTATGGGAGTGCACCGGTTCCCCCAAAACTGACGCCAGGGAAGATGCCTGCAGATACAAAAGCGCCTGCAGCACCTTTAGGACCAACAACTCCTAAACTGCCGGATCCCAATGTTAAAAAACCCGCAATAGTGCGTGAACAGCCGGCCAGGGCACAGGGGGTAAATTACGAAGTTAAGGAAAATGTCAAAAGGATTCCTCAGGGGATGCAATACAGCCTTGATACCCTAACTTTAGACAGGTTGGCAACCTTCAATATTGATGAAGAAAATCCGGATACGACTCAAAATGAAAATGATGAGCCCTTTGACAAGATAAACGGCATAAGGTATCCTGAGGGCTCAAAGCTTTTAACCGTACAAAAAAGTACTGCCTTATCCTTTGACCCTGATATAGGGGAAATATATATTGATGATGATGAAGGCAATGCATTCAGAATACTTGGATATGAGGGAAATAACCAGCAGGGCGATGACCTTTATGCGGTTGATATTCCCGAGCTTCCTGAAGTATTCAATTCCTATAATATTCCCGAGCAGACCATAAATCTTACAACGGGGAACATAGCTTATATTGATCCTGATTTTGAGTTAAGCCCGGAAAGCGGAATGTCGAGGAACTATCTCGCAAGAGCTGACGAGGGGATACCTGTATACGAAAATGATTATATCAGATGTTTCATAGAAGGAAATAAACACGTTCTTAAATTGAAAAGCAATGTAATAATATTTCAATACCCGCCAAAGGAAGAAGTAGAAGCAAAGGAAAGAGAAAAGAAAGAGGCGGAGAAGCGTAAGTTTGATGGGGATTGGTGGGAAAAGGAGCAATATTCCGACCTCAGAGGCGTAGAAAATGATAGTGCTATGAGTTTAACAGTAAAAGTTAAGGAAGGCAGTACAATAACTGTTGAGGACCCCCGTCTCAAGACAAACTTCGATCTGAACTTCCTTACCAGTCAAATGGATGCATCATTTTCTTTCATTGGAAAAGCTACAGCAGACGTAACCCTCATTGGGGATATGACATTTAACTACTCACTGGAAAAATGCGTGTATGGATATGATATCGATTTAGGCAAGGTTGCGGGTAAGGAAAAAGGCAACAAGGCCTTTGTCGGGATATTTCTTGTATTGGGCATAGATGGTAAGATCCATGTGGAGGTAAGGACTATAGCAACAGGAGATGCCGAAGCAGGATTCACATATCGTTCCGTAGGTTTCGGCAGCTTGCCCTATTATGTTGGACCCTTTTCAACCTTCAAACCCGCATCCTTCGACATGAGCTTTACTGTTGACGGCGAGATTAATACAACTTTGGCATGTGTGCCCCAAGTGGGAGTAATCGTCTGGGGATGCGAGCTGGGAGTACTTCAGATATGGGTAGGTTTTAAGTCAACGGCATTGTTCCATTTCGAGGGAGGTGGAGGTACTAGTACGGAGGAAACCTTCAGCGGCGAAGGCTCCATTGACTTACGGGCTTTCGGAGAGCTGGTGGGCTTTTTACTTGGGAAGAGGTATTCCATCTTTTATATAGAATTCCCCCTTTTCAAAGGAGAATGGAAAATCGGGGAGGAGGCTTCCGGCAGTGGAGGAGATGCGGTAAGGAAGGTTTTGCCCTTTGTTAAAGTAGATGCTGATGCGTATACCAATAATGTGGAAGGGAAGATAGCCTTTTCCATTGCGGGAAAGACCGTAACAGGGTACTTGGGGGATGATGCGGATATGGGCGCTTTTTCTCCCTATTATGACAGCTCCTTTAAATTAGAAGTATATGACAAGGACGGGAAAATCAAATTTTATAGGGTGCTGACTACTGACAATGAAGGGAGATTTTCAACAGTATTTACCGGTAATGAAAATATTTTCCCCAGCGATGAAATTATCATAAATGTCGAGGATTTCATGAGCCCGGTATTCACTATAGAGGACGGCAGAAATTTCAAGGTTGTCGGAAGGAGTCCGGAGATAAATCCGACAGTACCTTTCAGCTTAATGGACTTTGACGTTGATACCTTTAACGATGTAATTTCGGGATGGGTGTCCGGAGATTATACGGGGCCTATTAAAATCAGCATAGAGAAATACCAGGACGGCAATAATATGGTTACGGATATCCAAACTGCAAATGTTCAAGGGGGATTGTTCAAGCTTGACTATCCTATTGACCAGACAACGGATTGGGTAAATGTATATATCGATTTCGAAGGTTCAAAATATGGAGCAGGTCCAAAGCTGCGCAATCTAAATGCATTGGTTATTAATACATCCAATTATTATGCCGACTCGGAGGCAGCCTTATCCACAGGGTCTTCCGGTGGGCAGACAAGCGGGATTCCTTCAACAACTATACCGGGAGGAATTGATATAGGCGGTCCTTCTTTGCCCGGGAGCTTAGGAGCGGCTCAGGATAAGCTTGACAAATTGTCCTCCAGGGATACTGCGGGTCACAGGATAATGAAACTTGAAAAAGTAACCGGTATGATTACCAATAATGCCGAAATGGGTTATTTAATCAAACAGGGAAATAACTATGTAAGACCCGGAGTTAGCCGCGGGAACCTGAATTGCTTTACAGGCAGCGTAAAAATCACAGGATTACCTGTGCAATCTGCTTTGGATGCTATGCTGCAGAAGTTCAGTGAGAATAAAACCATCTATGATTCTCCGCATTCGGACCCGTCACCGCAGGCTGAGTTTACAGCAACAACCCTGGCGCGTCAGGAAATGGGTTTCAGAAAAGTACAAGACAGTAGCAGTCCGGTAGGCTTCACCATGCAGTCCTATCCGACATCTGCGGCAAAGTTCCAATTCAATAATCCTGATGTGGTTGCATACAAAATTGAGATAGAGTATGAAGGATTAACTGCTGAAC
>JAQVFD010000248.1 GCA_028697435.1 Clostridiaceae bacterium | reverse complement strand
TGATGGATTTGCCCCAAAGCCTGCAGGATTGAGAGATTTGAAGATAAATTTGGAAATTAAAAGAAGAAGTCCATTAAGAACAATATTTTGTTTGTACATGCTTATGAATAAATAGTATAATATTAGCAAATGATTTACTAGGGGGAATTTTTTTAATGGACGGTGACTTATGGACGCAAATATTACTTATATTTTTACTTATAGGTTTAAATGCGTTTTTTGCTGCTTCCGAAATGGCTATAATTTCAGTAAGACAATCCAAAATTAAGCCTCTTGTTGATGAAGGGAAAAAACCCGCAGTTTTAGTTAATAAGTTTCTTGAAGAGCCAAGCAAGCTTTTGGCTACAATTCAGATCGGAGTTACTCTTGCCGGATTCCTTGCCAGTGCTATAGGTGCTCAGACATTGGCAAACGGTTTGGCTGAATTCCTTGTCAGCTTGAATATTCCGTTAATATCTGTCTCCGCCATAGGTATTGCTACATTTATTGTAACCAGTATAATTGCGTTGTTTACTTTAGTGCTTGGAGAGCTTGTTCCTAAGCGAATGGCTCTTTCAGAGCCGGAAAAGACTGCATTTAGGGTTGCCGGAATGATAAATTTTTTGTCTAAGGTTACTTATCCTATTGTAAAATTCCTTACCATGTCCACAAATTTAGTAGTTAAGCTAGCCGGTGGGTCGGTAACGGTAACAGAGGAGCAAATAACCGAGGAAGAAATTCGGACTATGATAAATGTGGGCGAAGAAAAAGGTATATTCCGGGAAACCGAAACGGAAATGATTAACAGCATTTTTGAATTTGATGATACAGTAGCAAAAGAAGTAATGACGCCCAGGATTGATATTGTAGCCCTCAGCTCTGAAGCCACCAGTGATGAAATACTTGATGTTATAGTGCAGGAGAATTTCTCCAGGATTCCCGTATATGAAGAATCAATAGACAATATTATAGGAATTTTATATGTAAAAGACTTGTTTTCTATGATAAAGGATAAGGTCGAGTGGGAAGTATCTCTTAAAGATATAATAAGAGAGGCTCATTTTGTACCTGAGTATAAAAAGATTGACGAGCTTTTCAAAGAAATGCAGAAATCCAAAACCCACATTGCCGTAGTTATAGATGAATATGGAGGTACGGCGGGGATTATTACAATCGAAGACCTGCTTGAGGAAATTGTAGGTAACATATTTGATGAATACGATGATGTTGTTCTTGATTACGAGAAAATTGACGATAATACATATATCGTAAACGGAATGCTTGATTTGGATGATGTAAACGACATATTAGATGTAAAAATATCTGACGAGGAAGAGTTTGATACAATAAGCGGAATGCTCCTTAGTCACTCAGGCAAAATGCCCGAGGTAGGATACGAATTGATGATAGACAATGTTTATTTCAGGATTGAGGAAGTAGATGACAAAAGAATATCAAAAATAAGAATTGAAAAGAGAGATATAGAACCGGATAATACAGAAGAATAATATTTCAGTGATTACATTTTTGGTTAAAATTTTGAATATATATTTTACCCCCTTTGTTTAGGATCAGTATTATAACAATGTTGGGGTTTTTTTATTATTAGGAAGGAATAAGAATCACAATATAGAATACCAATTAAATACAGAAAAAATATAATATGTTGGGGTTAATGATATGAGATTTCCGGATAGCAGTTCAAATATAATATTAAGTGAAAGATGGCTGTCCGTTATTGTTCACTCATTGTTTTCATCCTGGATGCTATCTTTTATTTTTGAAGGGGAAGTATTTTACTCTCTTATCGGGATCTTTGACCTTGATACAGATATTATGGTATTCGGAGGAATTGCAGCTGTATTTTTGGGGCTGCTGCTTAGCGGGTTTTTTATAAAAACAAAAAAAGGAGCAAAGAGAATTTTCTTGTTTTCTTATCTCTTTTGCATCGTCATATCCTTGCCTTTTTTCTTTTCGCCTTCAATATTATGGACTTTGGGAATTATTGCAGGCTCATTTATGGCCGGAAGCTGTGTGGCTGCATGGGGATTTTACTTAAAAAGCAGCACACCCCAAAATGGGCGTATAAAAACCGCTGCAGATATGCTGATATTGTCAAATATTTTTATGATAATACTGAATATGGCAGCACTCTGGATATCTCCATACAGCGGATTGGCTTTATCCATGATAATGCTTTTCCTTGCATTCCTGTTTGCCCTGAAACTCCCCGAGGATAGCGACGTTCAGACTTCTGATTCCGCTGAACCGGGAAAAAACCGGATAAGTATTGCGTCCCTGCTTGTTTTTTTATGTCTCTTTATTATTGTTATTACTATTAACTCAGGTTTGATGTATCAAGTGGTCAATCCTGCCTTTGCTCATCTAAAAAAGCTGACAAGCTGGTACTGGGCAATCCCCTATATTATTGCTGTTTTTACAATGGGTCATCTGCCTCAAAAGGTGAACCGTGCTTATATACTCTACGTTGCAATTGCTATGATCGGGATTTCATTCATAAGCTTTATAATTCTTGACCATAACGTTACCGGTTATCTTGCAGTCAATACATTGATGCTTGGAGCCTTTGGAGTAAATGATTTATTTTGGTGGAGCATTCTTGGAGAGATGCTGGATTTTCATAATAACCCTGCAAAAATTCTTGGCATCGGTCTCTCCGCCAATGTACTCGGTATACTGCTGGGCGGGTTGATAGGCAATGCCATAGTATCTGTGGATAAACAAAGTGCAGACCCAGTATTGCTGGCGCTTACAGTAGTTTGTGTGGCACTTGCAGTGCTCCCGCTTTTGCATAAACATCTGTCTTCACTTCTCAGAGATCATATCTACTTAAAGGCATTCTCCGAAATATCTGCTCAGGAACAGACCGTTCAGCCTGATTTTGAGGCAGTGTTCGAGAACCTGTCGGAACGGGAAAATCAGGTCGCATCCCGGTTACTACAGGGAAAGACATACAGGATAATTGCAGAAGAGCTTTATATCAGTGAAAACACAGTAAAATATTATGTAAAAAATATATATTCAAAGTTCAAAATACAAAGCCGCGGAGAACTTGTAAATATTGTTTTAGAAAAAAGGGGTATTGAGATAGATAAGTAAAAAAGGATGGTTTTTATGCAGGAACTACCCGGTCGGGTAGGTCTTTTTTTTACCTTAAAATGCTAATATGAAAGGTGAAAGGAGAATGAACAGTATTTCTTTTACAGCCTGCTGGGAGTAGATTAATAAAGAATGTGAGAATGAAAAGGAGGAAGGTCATGGAAAAAGTAAACATGAAAAAAGTTGCATCGTGTTTGATCACAGCTTTGTTGCTGTTAACCCTTATACTATCAGTAAATGTTCTGATACCTGAAACGGTACATGCCGATACCACCGGAGGATGGCATCTTGCGGAAACGAATTATTTTCTGTCACCATCGGATTACACAGTCAAAGGTGAAATACAAAACGGTATAATAGGGACCTCGGATGTCATATATGATAAATATGCGGTTGAAGGTTCAGAAGGAGATATGACAATCACCCAGATCGGAAGA
>JAQVFD010000247.1 GCA_028697435.1 Clostridiaceae bacterium | reverse complement strand
GCTGCCGACTAGGCTGACAAATCATATGGGGGATGCTTGTTGTCAAGGGCGTGACCGGGATAACACAATCTCCTCAATTCCAGGATGTTGTCTATTCTTCTTTTCCCTACAGTAAATTGACGCTATCACCTGGCACACTTGTTTTTGATGGTGAGGCACAATAATGGTATAATTAAGCCACAGAATATTCCTATCAGGGACTTGAAAAATACAAGTTAGATATCACGAATGTGCAGGAGTCGAAAGAGCCGATTTATATAACTAAGAAGGGTTATGGAGATATGGTTATCATGAAACATAAGATATATACTTTTTTTTTATTAATACTATTACTTTTGTTTACTGTTACAGGTTGCGGCAATCCTGTTTTAATGGGATATTTTGAGCACTGTAAGCGTGCCTATACATATAGAACTGATAAATGTGGATGAACTGATATGTAACCTGGGAGGCTATGGAGAACTGCTATTAAATGTGCTGTATGAAGTAGCAGAGTATAATGAAAAGATACATATCAATGTTGAGGATGAAGAAAAAAAATAATGAAAGCAGGTGCTATAGTATGATTCATGAATTTGAATCACATACTCCCGTTTTGGATACTCAAACTTTTGTTGCAGAAGGCGCTCAGCTTATCGGTAAAGTTGTGATGAAGGAGTATAGCAGTATTTGGTTTAATTCGGTAGTAAGAGGTGATGTCAACGATATTGAGATCGGGCGATATAGTAACATTCAGGATAATGGTGTTGTTCATGGTACAGATGATAATGCTTCGATCATCGGTGATTTTGTTACCGTTGGTCATGGCTGTATTATTCATGGGGCAATAATAGAGGAGCATTGCCTCTTAGGAATGAATTCAGTTATTCTAGAGGGAAGCGTCATTGGTAAGGGAAGTATAATTGCAGCTGGAAGTGTTATTCTAAAAAACACGAATATACCACCACATTCTCTTGTGATAGGGGTACCGGGCAAAGTTATTAAAGAAATACCTGAATCATGGGATCAGATTCATGCTCAGGCTTTAAAATACAAGACCCTCTGGACTGAGCGTTATGGACTATTGCCCAATGCGGACGGAGAGCGCTATAAAGGGGAAAAAATCATCTAATTTGCATAATAACTACTAAGGGTTATAGGTCCCAGGCATATGCTATATTTCTTGAATGGTATAAGGAGTGATGAGATTGAAGGTGACCCTATGGACGAGACAGGACATCAGGAGCTTGGAGGACTTGAAAAGAGATGGTGTTGTGCGTATCAAAAGGA
This sequence comes from Clostridiaceae bacterium, assembly GCA_028697435.1. Lineage (GTDB taxonomy): Bacteria > Bacillota > Clostridia > Lutisporales > Lutisporaceae > BRH-c25. The sequence goes on along the minus strand of JAQVFD010000247.1, from coordinate 2,281 downwards.
AGCACTTGGTGGAGAAATTTGATTTGATCGCAGATTATATAATAGATCTATACAGTTGGTTTGTTAATGCTGCAAACAAGATAATCCCCAAACCGGAGGGAGTGGAGTTTCCGGTATGGTGTTCAATTAGCGAGGAATATATGCTAAGACCCACGGATACCGAGATTGTATATGTCCTGGACGTGGATGAGTCAGAAATCATATATTTTGACGGCTGTAAATGGGATTATGTGCTTAACCATCATTATGTTCCAAAAGATGAGGAAGATATGGAAGAGTATGAAAGGGATATATCCGGTAAAGGTTTCAGGGATTCATATTCTTTCTTCGATAAGAATACTTCACATTTTTATCAGGAGGAAAGAAAAAGAGTAATGGACAGTTGGATTAGAGTATTTGAAACAGATCAATGGGACCTTTTCAGGATACAGGCAAACATCTGGGAAATAAAACCTGAAATGATTAAGGACATACTTAAAAAAGAGTGATTTAAAGGGAATGAGCGCTGAGCGAAATAGGTCCCTGGCACTTATCAAAAGGAGGATGGATAGTATGGATGAATATATAAATGGCATAGGGAAGTCAATGTTGAATCTATTGTCAAAAGAAGGGGGACATATACCCGCAAACTTTATTCCCAAGGAAATATTGGACAAACTTCCTTATATGATGTGGATAAAAGATATTAACGGGATATTTAGATTTGTAAACAATCTATTTGCTAAATCCTGTGGGAAAACCTATGAATATATAATAGGCAAAACAGACTTTGATGTGTGGGAGCACAATCTTGCATCTCAATATTTTAATGATGATAAAGAAGTGTTGAAAAGCGGTAAGGAGAAAAGATTTGAAGAAGAGATATTATCAATAGATACCATAAAGTGGTTTGATACATACAAGTCCCCTATCTTTAACAGTAAGGGAGAAGTTGTAGGCACAATAGGCACTTCAATGGATATAACGGACAGAAAGGAATTAGAAAGAAAACTCATTGAGCAAAATAAATACTTATCTTTGATTTTAAACACCATGCCAAGTGCAGTTTTTACCTCGGATAATGATAAAAAGGTAGTAAGCTGGAACAAAAGGGCAGAGGAAATAACCGGTTATACTTCAGAAGAAATATTAAATAGAAAATGTAATGTTTTTACATGTAATCCTTGCAGGGAGGAATGCACAGACTTGCCGGATATTGCTTCCGGCCCGACTATGGGATTAGTATGCTCAATTAAAAATAAAAATGGTGACACAAGGTATGTTTCAAAAAACATAGATGTACTAAGAAACATGGACAAAGAAGTCATTGGCAGAATTGAATGTTTTGATGATATAACTGAGAAACTTCAAACGGAAGAAAACCTGAGAGAGAGTCAGCTAAGGCTGGATTTGTCCACAAAGGGCGGAAAAATAGGGCTATGGGACTGGAATATACAAAGTGGGCAAACAGTTTTTAATGAACAGTGGGCAAATATAATCGGATATACTCTTGAGGAACTGGAACCGGTGAGCATTGATACATGGATTAAGTTTACTCATCCCGAGGACCTGGAACATTCTAATGAAATACTGGAAAAGTGTTTTGGGGGGGAATTGGACTTTTATGAAATTGAAGCCCGTATGAAGCATAAAAACGGCAAATGGGTATGGGTACTGGATCGCGGAGAGATAATAGAATGGGACAAGAATAAGAAACCTCTGAGAATGGTAGGGACTCATATAGATATTAGCAGGAGAAAGCAATATGAGGAAGAGATAAAAAATAAAGAAAACCTTATAACTGAAGTGGCAATGTCTATAAAAGAACTTATTAGTAACAGAGATTATTATGATGCCATAGCTAATTGTTTTAGAAGAATAGGATTGGCTTTACAGGTAGATAGAGCGTACCTTTTTGTCAATAGCTATGATGAAGATGAGAATGGAATAACCACACAGAGAATTGAATGGAATTCAGGTATAAGTGCGCCGCAAATAGACAATACCGATTTAATGGGTGTTTCCTTTAGTGAAGTTGAGAGTTTTATTTCACCCCTTATGAATGGAGAGGCATATTATGGAGTTGTGAAAGAATTGAAAAATGATAGGACCAGAGACCTTTTAGAATCTCAAAACATTTTATCCTTGGTAGTCTTACCTATCTTTGTAAATGAAGTTTTCTGGGGTTTTATAGGTTTTGACGAATGCAAATACGAAAGACAATGGTTGGAGTCAGAGTTTTCAATTTTAAGTGCTTTTGCAAACTCCATTGAAAGGTCTGTTGAAAGAAGGCTTATAGAAA
>JAQVFD010000246.1 GCA_028697435.1 Clostridiaceae bacterium | reverse complement strand
TAGATACGTTGACGGGTATGCCGGACTGGCAGTCGGTGATAGCAGTACCGATGATAGACAGAGGCAAGATAAGGGGAGTGACATATCTTTCGGTACCGATAAAGAGTAAGGAATTTGATGAGGGAACATATAATTATGTTAAGACCTTAACTGATATTATGGCGGCAGCATTAAGACTTTAAAAATAGTATTCTGAAATACGCACATGCTGTTATTTTTAGCTACAGTATGGTAAGATGTTATCAACACACTTCGTTTTACTGATAATTCTATCAAGTAACTGCATAAGTTTTCTATGCTTGGGGGAATTAAATTGCGGTTTGTCAATGCCCAGTACAAGGTTATATCAATCAGCAATGAGGATCGCTATGGGAGTACTGTAGTTGTTGAAGATTCTAATAGAGGGCACATGCTAAAAATCTTGAGAATGATAAATCAGCAGAAAGAGACTCAAGATTTTATAGATTATATGAAGCTTAACATGTCTGACTATAGAAATCTAAGCCATCCTAACCTGATGAACTTTTATTATTTCAGCAAGATATCAGAAATAGACACAAAACCGATGGTTGAGAATAAGTATTATTATACCTACGAACACGTTGATGGGGTAGGTCTTTTTGAGTTTATTAATAATCAGAGCTTTGATGTGCTGCTGGACATTGTGATACAATTGTGCTCTTTGGTTAAATATCTGCATTTGAGAGGGTTTTTGCTTTGCAATGTAAATATAAATGAACTCCATGTTGTATATTACAAGGACAAGCCGCTTCTTAAAGTATCAAAACTGCCATATATAAAGGGTACCGGGAAATCTGTAATGTTTGACAGAGAAAGCAATAGTTTTATGTCCCCGGAAGCTTTTCAGTTTGGTGATTATTCAAAGGCGTCCGATATTTATCTTATTGGTGCGCTTATGTTTTATATTTTTAACGGTACCAAATTTGGAAGCTCTACATTTAAGGATGAATTCGGTGAATCCGGGAATATCGACGATAAGAGTAAGGCACATATGATAGAGATAATAAAAAGGTGTACTTCCTTAAAGGCGGATGACAGATATGAATCCGTGGATAAAATAGTTGAGGATTTAAACAAGAAATTAAACAGGAATTTTAATATAGTAAATAAGAAACATATTCAAAAGCTTCCGAGACACATTACAAAACTTGTATCAAGAGAAAATCATATTAAGAGGATAATTGAATCTGCAAAAGGATTTCTTTATGAAAATAAACTACAGCCAAAGGCTATGATAATAAAAGGCTCTACAGGAACCGGCAAGTCGGTTTTTATTAAAGCGTCCGGTTATAGGCTTGAGCAGGAAGGTATAGCGGTAATACACAATACTTTGGAAGAAGATATTACCGCTAGCTTTAGCTATATAGTATTATTGATTAAAGAAATTATGAGGGTCATCGACAAGGAGATTATTGACCGGTACATAACGGATATTTCATGCATTATTCCCGAAATAGTAAGTGTACCTTCTGCCTTGGCATGCAATAGTGTTATCAGGCAAGAAGACAAGATAAGGCTTGTATACAGGTTAGGGAATTTTCTTTTAGAGGCTTCTGCGAAGCACCCCTTTGTTTTCGCCGTAAGAGGGTTTGATTATGTAGATGAGGATTCTCTTTCTATATTGAATTACATTATGAGAAGTGAAAATAAAGGCAAGATATATCTCTTGCTGGGAACCGGAATGGAAAGCATTGAAGAGAATGATAAGTTAAAGGAATTTTGCAGTTCTCTGATCGAAATAGGATATGCAGAAAGTATTGAGCTTAATAATCTTAACATAAATGAGACAGCAGAATATATAAAACTTCTGCTTGGTATGGACAGACCTTCTCTTGACTTCGCTGCTAAGGTATATAAGGAGACAGAAGGTAATCCTAAGTTTATTTATGAGATAATCTACTTCTTGTTTATAAACAATCATATTTACGTCAATGATAAAGGAGAATGGGTTCTGGACAGAATTGACCTGAACGATTTGAAGCTGTCCTTTAACATAGATGAATTTGTCCTGAACAAGATCAGCAAATTGAGTTCTTTGCAGAAAGAAATCATAAAAATCATATCTATATTCAATACAGCAGTGTCCCCGGACATATTGAAGGAAATGATAAATATCGGTGGGGATAAACTTGACGCACAGCTTAATCAATTGGATACCGCCAACATATTATCAAAAAAGGTGGACGACTGGGGAATCTCATATGATTATAGCTCCATAAACCTTAAAAAATCAATGTACGAGAGAATACCGCCGGATGTAAAGCTCAAATTTCATTTGAAGGCCTCATATATACTTGAAGACAAATTCAACAGGGAAAAAAGAGAAAACAAGGATGAGCTTATATTCCATATGACAAAGGCTTTGCGGTTTAAAGAAGCCATTGAGTATCTTGTTAATTCCGCAGAGAAGATGATATCCAATAATATGACGAGTCAGGCTATTCAATTTCTTATGCAGTCATACAATATGTTTTCACCGGAAGATGTAAGCCATGAAAAAATGGTTGTATGCAGAAAGCTGGGAGAGCTGCACGAACAATTAGGCGAATACGGCAAATCCATGAATTTTTATGGTGAGGCAGAGAGCATTGCAAGCAAGGTCAACGATTTGAAGGTACTCATCGATGCATATATAAAAAGATTTTCACTTTCCTACAAAACAGGCGATAAGAAAGGCGCAATTGCATACGCAGTAAAGGCAAAAAGGCTGCTTAAGGACATATTATATCCTGAAGGATTATTTGAATTGATTATAAACCTTAACGATATAATGACAAACAAAAGAAAATACAATTCATATATAAAGATATTGGAAAAGGTAATCGATGCTATTGACATTAATCGGTACGAGTGCTTTTATGCAAGGTTACTTGCGACTTATGGCAGGATGATATGTAACAAGAACCGATATGAAGAAGGCCTTAAGATATTATTGAAAAGTATGAGTATACTTAAAAAACTCTATGCTTACAAATACATGCCTAATACATTAAATAGCATAGGTTACGTTTATTCGGAATACTATTTTGATTTTAAAAAGTCCAGGGAGTATTATGAAAAGTGCTTAAGTGTGAGTCAGAAGCTGAATAATCTGGATGGGATGATGAAAAGCTATAATAATCTTGCCGAGCTTTATAGATTGGAAGATCGCTATAGTAAAAGTATGGAATACTATAACAAAGCTTTGGAGGTTGTGCGCATATCACAGAATATGTTAGCGAAGACCCTGCTTCATATTAATCTTATAACTGCCTGTACTGAGATGGAGGATTTTAAGGAGGCTGCAGTTAATATAAGTATATCCGAAGAATGGCTTAACAATATTAAAGATTCCAGTAATCTTTTTCAATTCTTTTATCAATATAGAGCAGAATTCTTTTATACAATGGGAGAATGTGAAAAGGCATACGAGTGTGCACAAAAATCTGTGGATATGTGCATAACATGGGGCATACCTGAGAACTATGAAGCTCATTTTGTGAAGCTGATGTCTGAGATGCAGATGAACGGCAGACTTGATTATGAAAGAATCAATG
>JAQVFD010000245.1 GCA_028697435.1 Clostridiaceae bacterium | reverse complement strand
GGATGGATACAAAACCATGGCATCAGAGCTTATTATAATGGAGAGAGGCAGAATTTCACTTGTTGAAATTACCATATATGAGGGCAAGTTTCATCAGGTCAAAAGGATGTTCCAGACTGTAGGTAAGGAAGTTATATTTTTGAAGCGAATTTCCATGGGAGGGCTGAAGCTGGATGAAACTCTTGAACCCGGGGAGTACAGGGAGCTGAATGAAGCAGAGTTTAGTGTAATATTGTAAATAAATCGAACTTGAGGTTGCATGTTAGTAAAACAATTGATAAAATATATTAGATGTGTATCAAATGCTATATATAATTAATCAGCTATGAGTAAAGGAGTGCTGCAAATGACAATGGAAATATACGGAGATAATAATGAGACCTTAATAAGGATTGTCAGTTCTCCGGTTGTTGAGCTTATATGTGCTGTCCACTTGCTTACTGATGCTGCTAATCATCAGTATGAGTTCAAGTGGGCCGGAGAGGTTATGTCAGGGTTTAAACCGGAAGATTTAAAGGCATTGAATACTATTAAGCAGTTTTCTGCCGGGGGGATGAGTATATTAAACCTTATACCGGAAAGTGGTATACATGAGTCAATACCGGAGTTCATAGGGTATATTGAGCACCTTGAAATGACGGACTTTTATTATTTTTTATTAAACGAAGAAGTTGGGAAATCCAAGATACTTAATGCATTTATTGATAAGAAAGAGCGATATAGAATACAGGAAATTATGAAATGGACAGTTGAAGAAAGCGAACTTATGGAATTTTTTGAGTCCCCCGAAAAGATAAAGAAATATGTAGTAAATATATATAAGAAAGTATATGCCAATGATTTTTTAACGAAGCTGGAGCGCTTCAAAGGAAAAATTGAAGCCGGCATACAATATGCGGAAAGTTTCGTTGGAAAAGACAGCGTAGAAACAGTGCTGGAAAAAATCTCCGGCAGGCCAAAAAAATTATTCTCCGGCTATAGGGAACATTATATAATTCCGTCATATTTCATATCACCGCAGAAAAGCCTGAGGATATATTCCGGGGACAAGATTTATGTGGTATTTGATTGCGGAGAGATTAGGGACAAGCGTGAAAATTTATTGGACGAGCTCTCGGGCATATTAAAGGTTATTGGTGATAAGTCAAGAATGGAAATATTGCGGATACTCATAAACAATAAGAGCTACGGGAAGGCCCTTTCAGACCTGATTGGCATATCCACACCTACAGTATCACATCATTTGGATATTCTAAAGCAGGCAGGCTTTATAAAAGAGGAAAAGATAAGAAATATCAAGTATTTCTACGCAGATAAAGAAAAATTAAAAAAGGTAGTGGAAGATATAAATAAGTATTTCTTCGGAGAAGAGTAAAATAATCGGCTATGCTTTTTCGCATAGCCGATTATTTTATAAATTTTATCATAATGTAAAAGGAAATTTTAAGTTTTTGTTGTATATCTATATAGTGCAATATAGTTATCCCGGATACCGCAGGGGGGTTAAATTTATGAAAATCAGAGAAATAACCGAAAACATTGAAAAACAGAACTTCTCAAAGTATGCCGCTCTAAGTATAAATACCAAAGGGCGGCAGGTCTGGGAGGAAAAGTGCGATATAAGAACGGATTATCAGAGGGACAGGGATAGGATCCTGCATTCAAAAGCATTCAGAAGGCTTAAACACAAGACACAGGTATTTATATCTCCCGAAGGAGATCATTACAGGACAAGACTGACCCATACACTGGAGGTATCACAGATAGCGAGGACTATAGCAAGAGGTCTCAGACTGAACGAGGACCTTGCAGAGGCAATTGCCCTTGGTCATGACTTAGGGCATACACCCTTTGGACATGCAGGTGAAAAAGTACTAAATGAAATACATCCCGGGGGATTCAAGCATAATGAACAAAGCCTAAGGGTTGTGGATATACTTGAGGGAGGGAAAGGGCTCAATTTGACTTATGAAGTCAGGGACGGCATTTTGAGGCATAGCGGGAAAATCAAGCCTGAAACGCTGGAAGGAAAAATCGTAAGCTTTTCCGACAGGATCGCATATATTAACCATGATATTGATGATGCCATTAGAGGAGGGGTATTGGAAATGTCCTCTATACCCGAAATGTGCATTAGAATTCTGGGTGATACCCATAAGAAAAGGATAAATACAATGATAACCGATATAATAGCCGAAAGTACGGATAAGGATGATATCCTGATGAGCACTGTTGTAAGTCAGGCTACTAATGATTTAAGGGAATTTATGTTTGAGAATGTATATATCGGTTCTGACGCCAAAATAGAAGAGAAGAAAACCAAGAATATTATTAGCAGCCTGTACGCACATTATGTGCAAAACCCCGAAGAAATGCGAATTGAGAATGTAAAGGGAAATAAATGTGTGGATATAGAAAGGTATGCATGTGACTATATAGCAGGGATGTCGGACCGATTTGCCATAAATAAATTTACAGAACTATTCATTCCATCTCCTTGGCGGGTTTAGCATGAGAAAAACTTATAAAATTATTTAAGTTTGAAGGATATTAGAATTATTTGTCGAATAAAATTTTGTCACATTAATTTTTTAGAGGTATGCAAATGAGAATACTAATAGACGGGGACGCCTGCCCTGTTACGCATCTGGTAGAAAAAATTGCAGCAAGATATGGGGTTGGTGTTGTTTTTTTTCACAGCACATGCCACTGTAGCAGCAATTCCAATTCAGCTATGGAAAAAATAATGGTGGACAATGAATCACAGGCAGTAGATATGGCAATAATTAATAAAATAACAGAAGGGGATATAGTGGTAACAGGAGACTTTGGACTTGCATCCTTAGTGCTTGGTAAGAAGGCAAGAGCTATATCTTTTAACGGGATGATATATGATGAAAGCAATATTGACCGTTTGCTTTTCGAAAGGCATGTATCAGGTGTAATCAGAAGGAGCGGCGGAAGGACTAAAGGTCCTGCAAAGCGTACGGTTGGTGACAACAGAAATTTTGAAAAATCCCTCGTCTTTCTAATTTCACAAATATGAAGGATATTTAAGATAAATGGAGAATAATATATAAATCATATATAATACCATATTTTTTGGTTCAATTAAAGTAAAAGGTGGAAAAGAAGATGCTTTTCTCAGAAGATAAGATTTCTGAGATAATAGAAAAAAATGATATTGTGGATGTTATTTCAGAATATATGACATTAAAAAGAAGCGGCAGCAATTATATGGCCTTATGTCCTTTTCATTCAGAAAAGACACCTTCTTTCAGTGTGTCATCATCGAAGCAGATATTTAACTGTTTCGGCTGTGGTGTCGGGGGTAATGTAATAACCTTTATTCAAAAAATCGAAAGAACAGAATTTGTTGAAGCAGTGAAAATGCTTGCTGAAAGATCCGGGGTGCAGCTTAATGAGGACAAGGATCCCAAGAATTTGGAAAGAGCAAAGCTTAAACGGACTTTATACAAGGTCAATACTGAAGCTGCCAGGTTTTTCTACAGCAACCTCAATACAGGGGCTAAAGAATTTGAATATCTTAGAAGAAGAGGTCTGAGCG
>JAQVFD010000244.1 GCA_028697435.1 Clostridiaceae bacterium | reverse complement strand
TTCCTACACTAAATTCATCCATCAAATCCTACCTCCCAGTCACCATACAAGTATATATTAACATTTCGTATTATTAACTCTTTCTTGCAGTTTGTCGCTGTAGTTAAACTCTCCTGATTTACCGCCTCTCTTATGTACAAGATGTATATCACTTATCACCATATACTTGTCAATGGCCTTACACATATCATATATTGTCAACGCCGCAACAGTTACTGCAGTTAAGGCTTCCATTTCAACCCCCGTAACTCCCACAGTTTTTACAACTGCCTCAATATCCATCTTGGAATTTTCATAATCAGCCCGGAACTCTATATCCGCCCCATATATGCTTACATTGTGACACATAGGGATTATGTCCGAAGTTGATTTGGCTCCCATTATACCGCCTACCTGTGCTACGGACAGCACGTCCCCTTTTCTTATCTTTCCCTCTGCTATAGCCTTCAAAGTCTCCCTCTTCATATAAACAGACCCTCTTGCTATTGCTTCCCTTATACTCTCTTCCTTTTCAGACACATCCACCATTTTCGCGTATCCTTTGGCATTTATATGGGTGAATTCCCCTATGCCCTGAGCTTCCTCTTCATTTTTCCGATTCATACAATCACCTCGCTACATATTATTTTATCACAAACATTGGCATTTATGAATTGCTTAGTTGGTTATTGCCGCAAAACTTGTTTTGCTGTATTATTTCGGCAAAATTTGATATAATTTGCATAGAAATAGTCTATCTCAGAACTAATGCCTTATTTAGTTGCGAAGGGAGGGCATCTTATGTTAAGAATAAACAGCAAAGGTATAATGTTCAAGGTACTTGTTATGATACTAACCATATGCATATTGCAGTCCATGATTTTTACAATTATGTCTGAAAGATTCACAGGCAGAATACTGGAAAACATGATTGATGAAAACAGCAGCAAAAATGCAGAGCTATACTCCGAATACATTGGCAGTTGGATAATGGAACGTATGCAGGAAATAAACATATATGCAAATTCCCCTGTTGTAAAAACAATGGATTGGGAAAAAATAGAACCTTATCTGAAGCAGGATGTTGAAGGAAGGTTTCAGATATATGATCATTTTATGGTTGCGGATATAAATGGAGATTATAGTACTACCCTTAGAAGAAATGCAGGAAACGTCAGCGATCGGGAATACTTCGGTCACGTAATGGAAGGTAAAATAGTCATGTCCAATCCGGTTATCTCAAAATCTACCGGAAGGCCTGTAGCTCTTGCTGCAGCACCCATTTTAGACAGCAATGGCAATATTCAGGGGCTTATGGCAGGAGCAATTAATCTTATCAAGCTTACAAGGATCATAGAAATACTTAAATATAATTACCCCAACTCATACTCATACATTATAGACAAAAATGGTTTAATCATTGCCCATCCCAGAGAAGAGTTTATCCTCAAAGAGAATATTGCTAAGGAATCAGATTTTATTAGTGCAAGCGCCGTTCAGGCATCAGCAAGTATACTCAAAAATGACCGTGGTTCCAGTATGTATTCTATTGAAAATGTAGTCAGTATGTATTATTATCATATAATTCCGAACACCGACGGTTGGAAGCTGGTTATCCAAATACCCGTAAGCTACTGGCATATCCCCATGAGATTTACCTCATCACGTCTTATGCTGATTGCTCTTGCAGGCCTGATAATTGCTTCGATTGTCGGATTCTTCGTTGCAAAAAGCATATCATCTCCAATTATCAAACTAAGAGAAGTGTTTAAGAGGGCAACAACCGGAGATCTTACAGTAAGATCGGAAATCCATGCCAATGATGAAATCGGAGATGCCGCCGGAAGCTTTAATATAATGATGGATACCATAAGCAAGCTTACCTATTATGATTCGCTTACACAGCTTCCCAACAAATTGCATTTTGATGCCAAATTAAACATAGAGTTAGAAAAATCCATGCAAGAAAAAAATATGCTGGCAATAATGGTATTTGAAATAGATAGATTTGATAGTATTATTAATACCTTAGGTCACCCTGTGGGTGAAAAGCTTCTGAAAAGTCTGGCAGAAAGGATTAGCTTCCTTGAAGACCACAACCATGTTGTTGCTCATATCGGTGAGGGTATGTTTGCGATACTGTTTAAGAATTTTAATGAAAAAGAAGAGGTTATAAAGCTGTCGGATGAAATACGGGATACGATCAGGCAGCCTTGGGTTATAAATGAGCATAGATTTTATATTACCGCCTGCGTGGGAATGGCTTTATTCCCGGAAGATGGGGGAAACGGCGACAGTTTATTCAAGAATGCATACTCTGCAATGCAAAAAGCAAAGACTTATGGTCCGGACAACTACCTATTTTATGATCCTTCAATACACGAAGAGCTTCTAGAACAAATGAACCTGGACAATAGCATGCATCATGCCTTGGACAACGGTGAGCTTTCCTTATTCTATCAGCCTCAGGTAGCTGCAAGCTCCAAAGAAATAGTCGGATGTGAAGCTCTTTTAAGATGGAATCATCCTGAACTGGGTATGATAAGCCCCAATACCTTTATCCCCATTTCCGAAGCTAACGGATTAATAACTTCTATAGGCAGGTGGGTTCTCTACACAGCTTGTCTGCAGAATAAGCTGTGGCAGGATTCAGGCTCAAAACCTATTTTCGTATCGGTTAATTTATCATCTGTGCAGATTATACAAGAGGACTTTATTGATATGGTTTCCGAAATTCTTGAAGAAACAGGACTTCCGCCGGAATACCTTGAGCTTGAGATTACAGAAAGTGTAGCTGTAATAAATTACGATTATATAACAGACATCTTGTCAAAGCTCAAGAAAATGGGCATACGGATAGCCCTTGACGATTTCGGAACCGGATACTCTTCCCTGAATTATCTGAAGAATTTTACCATTAATACTTTAAAAATAGATCGTAGCTTTATTCATGACATGAACGAGAACCCTAAAAATTCAGCCATAGTATCCAGCATAATTGCGATGGGGCAGAATCTGAAACTCAGCATTACTGCAGAAGGAGTTGAAACAAAAGAGCAATATGAAACTTTGAGGACTAGAGGGTGTAATATCATACAAGGGTTTTACTTTAATAAACCTCTTCCCTTGAATGAATTTGAAAAGCTCATAAAATAAAGGACAGGAGAAACGTCCCCCTGTCCTCTATCATACCTTAGTACATCATGTCTCCGCCCATACCGCCACCCGGCATCATTGGCTTTTCCTTCTCAGGCAGGTCTGCAACCACACCTTCTGTAGTAAGCAGCAGTGCCGCAACTGAAGCCGCATTCTGCAGTGCAGATCTTGTAACCTTAGTAGGGTCAACTATCCCGGCCTGAATCATATCTATATATTCATCACGTAAAACATCGAATCCGATTCCCGGCTTGCTGGCCATGACCTTTTCAATTACAACCGAGCCTTCGAGACCTGCATTTTCCGCGATCTGTCTAACAGGCTCTTCCAAAGCCCTCTTAACTATCCTGATACCTGTTTTTTCGTCACCTTCAGCTTTTTCAATCAGCGCAGCTACAGCCGGTATTGTATTTGCAAGAGCAGTTCCGCCTCCTGATAC
>JAQVFD010000243.1 GCA_028697435.1 Clostridiaceae bacterium | reverse complement strand
TTTATATTACAGCTATAGAAAGCATGAATAAGGATTCAATCGGGACAATAATACTGGAAAAGGAAGCATCAAGGGGCGAGCCGGATATTGACACAGTACTGTATCAGGGCATACCTAAGTCAACTAAAATGGACACTATTATTCAGAAGTGCACTGAGATGGGTATTAAGAGAATTGTTCCTGTTTATACGGTCAGGACAGTAGTAAGGCTTGAATCCGAAAAGGATGAGAGGAAAAAGGTAGAAAGGTGGACAAAGATAGCTGAAGAAGCTGCAAAGCAAAGCGGCAGGGGGATAATTCCTGTTGTAGACATGCCTGTGAATCTGCAGCAAGCCCTAAGCTTTGCAACCGAACTGGATCTTGTCATAATACCCTACGAACTGGAGGAAGTCCTTCCCATTAAGGAAGTAATAAGCAAAACTAAAATAAGAAGCATAGGCTTTTTCATAGGTCCGGAAGGGGGCTTCGAACCCTCAGAGATGGAAAAAGCAAGAGAGATGGGAGCAGTACCTGTAACTTTAGGCAGAAGGATACTTCGCACAGAAACAGCGGGCATTGCGGTACTGACAAGCATAATGTACGAGTATGATCAGATGAAGTAGGAGGAAACTCATTGAAAAAGGCGGCATTTTATACACTGGGCTGCAAGGTCAACCAGTACGAGACGGAAGCAATGACAGAGAGCTTTGAGAATGCAGGCTACGAGATTGTAGATTATTCTGAATTTGCGGATGTATATATTATAAACACCTGCACAGTAACTAATATGGGTGACAGAAAATCCAGGCAGATAATAAGAAGAGCAAGGGAGAACAATCCTGGAGCCCTTGTTGCTGTCGTGGGCTGTTATTCTCAGATAGCACCGGGAGAAGTACTTGAGATACCGGAAGTAAGCCTGGTAGTCGGCACGGATGAGCGCAGCAGGATGGTAGAATTGGTTGAATACGCAATGGAAAAAGAAGAAAAGCTTAATATGGTCAGTGACATTATGAAAGTAAGAGAATTTGAAGAGATGTCCATAAAGAGCTACAAGAGCAGAACAAGGGCATTTCTTAAAATACAGGAGGGTTGTGACCAGTACTGTACATATTGCATAATACCATATGCCAGGGGACATATAAGAAGCCGCAAGCCGGACAGCATAACAGCCGAGGTAAAGGAGTTGGCGGAGAATGGCTTCAAAGAGATAGTGCTGACAGGAATACATGTTGCTTCTTATGGAAGGGATTTAGGAAATACTTCTTTGATCGATATAATTGAAAAGGTTCATGAAATAGACGGAATTCAGCGTATCCGGATGAGTTCCGTGGATCCTAATGTAATGACTGATGATTTTATAGAAAGATTGAGTTATCTTCCAAAAATATGCGGACATTTCCATCTTTCCCTTCAAAGCGGCTGTGATGAGACCCTTAAGAGGATGAACAGAAAGTACACAACCGGAGAATACAGGAAGACCGTGAAAAAACTCAGGGAAGTCTTTACCGATGTAGCTATTACAACAGATTTGATTGTAGGATTTCCGGGAGAAACTGATGAGGAGTTTCAGAAAACTGTTGATTTTATTGGGGAAATAGCCTTCAGCGGCATGCATGTATTTAAATATTCCCAAAGATCCGGAACTCCTGCAGCAGAGTATATTAACCAGATAAAACCCCAGGTAAAGGATGCAAGGAGCAAGGTTATAACCGCTATAGCCGAAAAAAACGAAGAAAAATTTAAGAAAACCTTTATCGGACGTTGCAAGTCAGTTCTTTATGAGCATCCAATTCATTATGAACAGTCTCTCTTTGAGGGTTTGACAGATAATTATATAAGGGTTGTTTCTGAATCACAGGAAGATATAAGGGGAAAAATAATTGAAACAACTCTTATGGAATTAAAGGAAGATTATATGACAGGCAGCATTTATTAATTAATTTATGCAGGATTTAACATAGTTATGTTGAAATATATATTAAGCATACCCCAAAAAAGTGTTATAATGGGTTGAATCGGACTAAGGAGGTGAATCGATGAAAGACTGTATTTTTTGTAAGATTATTAACGGA
Source organism: Clostridiaceae bacterium (assembly GCA_028697435.1). Lineage (GTDB taxonomy): Bacteria > Bacillota > Clostridia > Lutisporales > Lutisporaceae > BRH-c25. Next base: position 1,542 of record JAQVFD010000243.1, on the reverse strand, counting down.
GAAATACCCTGCAATATGGTTTATCAGGATGAAAAGGTATTGGCATTCAAGGATATCAACCCACTTGCTCCGGTTCATGTATTGATTGTATCAAAGCAGCATATTGAGTCTGCTCAAGCTTTGAATGAAAGCGACTCGCAGATTGCAGCGCATATTTTTGGGAAGATTCCTGTTATAGCAAAGGAACTGGGAATAGCTGAAAGCGGCTATCGTGTAATTACCAATATAGGAAAGGATGGAGGCCAGGCAGTACCGCATCTTCACTTTCATATATTAGGAGGCCGCAAGCTTGAAACTGCTTTGGGATAGCCTTAATGAAAAACCTGTTGTTGACACTAAATAATCAAGTAATGTATAATTAACTGAGTATTTCGTTGTGTACAGCAACTGATGGGTATTATAAACTGGAGAAGTTCAATGTATCCCACTTTGTAACGCAGTATAGCAATATGCTGCAAGGATTGTTACCAGCGGAGGGAGGGAAATGTATGTCTGAAATAAGAGTTGGTGAAAATGAAACTCTTGAAAGCGCTCTTAGAAGGTTTAAAAAGAAATGTGCCAGAGCCGGAGTTTTGGCTGAGGTTAGAAAAAGAGAGCATTACGAGAGCCCAAGTGTTAAAAGAAGGAAGAAATCTGAAGCTGCAAGAAAAAGAAAAACAAAATAAAGAAGGTTGATGTGAATGTCCCTCAAGGAAGTATTACAACAAGACCTTAAAACTGCAATGAAAGAAAAGGATGTCATCAGGAAAAACGTAATAATAATGACGAAAGCCGCTATATTGCAGATTGAAAAGGACAAAAAAATAGAGCTTGATGATGAGGGTGTTATAGAGGTAATTGCCAAAGGAGTTAAACAAAGGAAGGATTCGATACCTGACTTTGAAAAAGGCAACAGGCCCGACCTGGTTGAAAATATAAAAAAAGAAGTTAGTATATTAATGGGTTATTTGCCCCAGCAGCTTACCGAGGAAGAACTCAACCAAATAGTTTCAGATACGATTTTAGAAGCAGGCGCTCAGAGCATGCAGGATTTAGGCAAGGTGATGAGTGCGCTGATGCCCAAGGTAAAGGGCAGGGCTGACGGCAAATTGGTTAATTCAATTGTAAGACAGCATTTACAGAGATAAAAAGAATGCGGCACTATGCCGCATTTTTTTATCTCCGTTTGGTCACCATTAATGGTTAGCAAACGCACACTAAATATTCATAAGATTACTGGAAAAAGCAGACTCTATATAGTATAATATTCAGCATATTAATATATCTTAGCAAAAAAAGGGAGGCAAGGTCTATGAGCGAAAATGCCAATGAGAGTTCAAACTTTATACATGATTTTATTGATATAGATTTGGAGGAAAAAGTATATGATCATGTACATACCCGTTTTCCTCCGGAGCCTAATGGTTATCTTCATATAGGGCATTGCAAGGCTATGTACATAAATTTCAGTACGGCGGAAAAGTATCACGGATTATGCAATTTAAGGTTTGATGATACTAACCCTATAAAGGAAGATGTAGAATATGTGCAATATATTATGGA
>JAQVFD010000242.1 GCA_028697435.1 Clostridiaceae bacterium | reverse complement strand
GAAAGCTCCGAAAAACTAAAGCTTTGTAATAAATATACAATGCAAAAAATAATTATGCAATAGAGGGTTTTGGATGAGCTTAGACCCCTTCCGCATTTCCATAAATTGCTTCGTTTCTTGAATATCTTATGATATAATTAGGGTATCATAAGCATTGGGAATACGGAGGTTTTGAGGATTATGCTAAAGAAAAAAAGTGGGCAAATCGATATATTCAATCATATGATATTTGAAAAGCTTATCCCTAAGAATCATCTGCTTGTAAAAATAGATTCCATCATAGATTTCTCGTTTGTATATGAAAAAGTTAAGGACAAATACAGTAATGTCGGGCGTGGCTCAAAAGACCCTGTCATGATGGTTAAGATTTTACTCTTAGAATATCTGTACAATTTGTCTGATGTTGAAGTTGCCGATAGAATCAATACCGACGTGGCCTTCCGCTGGTTTCTGGGGCTTGGTATTGATGATGAGGTTCCTGATGACACAACCATCAGTTACTTCAGGGTTAAGAGGCTTGGAGAAGAGGACTTTGATACCTTCTTTAACGAGATAGTAAAGTCTTGTATTGAAAAAGACCTGGTAAAGAGCAGACGATTTATCATCGATACAACTGATGTAGCAGCTAATGTCAATTATCCTTCGGATAAGAAGCTCATTGGAAATGCCTTTAAGAAAGTAATAAAAGAAGTCGAAAAATTCAACGAAAGCTTGGCGAAGCAACTGATGGAACAATTTGAGGCTGATATTCACAGGGAGTATGAAAACAATGAAAACGTCAATGCCAAGAGACATTTTGAAATAGCCAGAAAACATCTGCAATATCTCTATCTTAAAACAGACAGTGAACTCCAAACGAATAATAAGTATAGGGAAGCCTTTGGGATATGTTACGACATTATTGATCAATACCTGAATAACAAAAAGGATAAGATTGTAAGTGTAGTCGATCCGGATGCGCGTATTGCCCATAAATCTCCCGGTAATATTAAAAGAGGCTACAAAGACCATATCATAGTAGATGAAGATAGCGAAATCATACTTGCATCAACCCAAACCCCTTTTAACACCGGAGATGAGAAAAAACTACAAGAATTAGTTGAGAAGGTAGAACAAGAACTAAAGATGAAGCCGGAAGAAATCTCAGCTGACAAGGTATATGGAACTGCAGACAACCGAGCATATTTAAAGGATAATGAAATAGTATCAAATATAGCTTTTTACAAAGAATCCAGTAGAGAAATAACCTACTATGGTTTAAAAGACTTTAATATATCAGCAGACCTCAAATCAGTTACATGTCCTGCTGGAATAACAACAGAAGAATATGTGATGTCCAACAATAAAGCAAATAAGAAAGAGTATAAGGTATTCAAATTCGATAAAGCGGAATGCTCAAAGTGTCCATTGAAAGATCAATGCCTATATAGAGACAAGACCGGTAAGATACTGCATAAAGGAAGGCGAATGGATGTTCCGTTAAGATATGATGCTGTATTGAGTGATATGAAAAGAAATGAAACGCAAGAATTTGAAGAAGCCAGTAACAAGAGGTTTAAGGTAGAAAGAAGATTTGCGACAATGGTAAGGAACCACGGGCTTCGAAGATGCCGATACCTTAGACTCAAAGGTGCAAAAATCCATATAACTTTAGCAAATATGGCATGCAACATAGTAAGGATGGTAAACCTGATTTACCCACCTAGCATTGCCATATCGCAAATATAGAAAGAGCTCCGATTTGGGAGCTCAGGGACATGGTCTAATACCTAATATAGTGTATTTTGTATTTCCCATCCGTATATTGGAACATACCGGATTAACCAAAGTAAAACGCTGAATAATCATACAGAGCTAGGGAAACCGCTGCTTTTATCTGCCTTTTTTCGGAGCTTTCCCTGACACCTATGCTCTATTTCCATATGCTCCCTTGAGGGATTATCTTCATGAGGCACATTTGATCGCCCATTTTTATACTTTTCAGCAGCTCCACATCCACCTTGCATCCAAAAGCTTTCTCGAAAAGGACTTTACTATATCCAGTCGTGCATTGGCACCAGGTATCGGTGTCCAATCTGTCTACATTTGCGAGCATTGGACAAGGACAAAAGGGGAACTGCAGGTACAGCTCTCCATTCTTACATGACAATCCAGCCGCTTTTGCCTTATCCAGGCTCCCAAACTCCTCTATATTCGAGGATGAAGCCATAAGCTCTTTCACCAGAGTCAGCTTCTCGTCCATTCCGTAACCGCACTGGCAGTGCATTCTGATTTGTTTGACGGCTGGCTTGTCAAAATGGTTTTCCAACCTTGTCATGGTAGATTTCACCCACGTGGTGTCATCCTCTTTTCTGGCCGAATCATCTTTTCCATATACTATTTCTCTTGCTGTTTCATCATCGCTGGCATTTTTTGCAGCATTATAAATTGCCTGCTCCTGGATTTCCCTTATATCAAACATTTTTATCCCCCTTTATTTTTCACATTAACATTATAGCTGTTGCTTATCCAATCAAAGGTATATTAATCAGCTTTGGCGGCATTACTCCCTTAAACATAAAACAAACTCCTTTCAAATCCGAATGTAGCATTACTACATTTCCAATTATAGAAAGAAGTCTGCTTTTTTACTTCTGAATTCTTGCCCTATTTTACCGGTATGCACAGATCCATTATGACACGCATGTTTTCCCATTCAATCATACGGTATATATCCAGCCCGTACCTTTCATCCATTTCATAGCTGCTGCCGGCCAGCCATACGTTGAATATGCCCTGTAACGTTGTGAAAATATCTTCAACTGCTCCCTCAAAACGATAAACCGCATACTTGCCACCCTTAATAGTTGTAATATTATCGAGAGTGCAGTTCTTATCCACCGTCAAACAGATATCATACAAGCAGTGCCCTACGCTTGTAATGACCGGATCATCATAGAACCTTTCAATCAAAAGAGTATCCTCTTTAATAAGGTCCTTATGCTTTTCCATGAATTCACTCCAGTTTTTCCCTAGCTCAATATAATTGCCTATATATCTTTCATAGATGACCAGAAAATCATCCAATTCCTGAATAATCATATGCTGATCATATTCTTCAAAGGATTGGAAGCTGACATGCCTGTCCTTGTTGAAAGGATTGGGTACACAGGTCGTATCAGTTGCCTTCCGGAATACTGCCGGGGATACATTGTGGTGCTTTTTGAAGGCCGAACTGTAATTAGATGAGCTATAACCATAATAAGCTCCGATATCGGTAATGGTCTTCTCCTTTTCAAGCTTGAGATTTATAGCACTTTGTTCCATTTTCAAACGTTTGATGAAGGAATAGATGCTTTCTCCTGTTTCCGCCTTAAAAACCCTGCTGTAGTAGTATTTCGAAAAATGGCAGTATTCAGCCACATCTTCAATGGATATCTCCTCATCTATATGATGCATTATATAATCAATACTCCGGCTTACCAATTCTTTTCTGATCATATATCCAACTCCTGTTGACTGTTATCAGAATTCATTTATCAAGTAGATTCTAACACTATTTGTTCCATGTGGGAATAAACTTTAATCAAATCCAGCTTCAGCCAAACTCAAACAAAAG
>JAQVFD010000018.1 GCA_028697435.1 Clostridiaceae bacterium | reverse complement strand
TACATTAAAAGGGAGTTGTATGATAATCGATGCAGGGGCAAATGCGGACAGTAAGCCGAAAAATCTCCAGCAATATGCAGTTATGGGTTCCATATACATGGAAAAGGTAATGGGAATAAATAAACCAAGAGTAGGTCTGCTTAATCTTGGGGCTGAGGCATCTAAAGGGAATGAGCTGACCAAGGAAAGCTATATCTTGATAAAAAATACAAATGTTAATTTCGTAGGGAATGTTGAGGCCAGGGATATCATTAATGGAGTCTGTGATGTATGTGTATGTGACGGTTTCGCAGGCAATGTACTTTTGAAGACTACAGAAGGTGTAGCCATGACTTTATTTAAACTTCTTAAGAATGAATTTATGAAAAGCCTGAAAACAAAACTTGGTGCAATACTGCTTATGGATAGCTTAAGAAGCATTAAGAAAAGCTTTGATTATACCGAAGTTGGCGGAGCACCATTTTTAGGTATTAACGGAGTAATGATAAAAGCCCACGGAAGTTCGGATGCAAAAGCAATCAAGAATGCAATCAGACAGGCAAAGGTGTTATTAGATAACAAATGCTTGGATACAATAATGGAAGAAATTATCAAGTTAGGAGTTGAAAATACTGATGATCAAGCTTAGAAATGTAGGAATAATAGGAACAGGAAGCTGCCTGCCTGATAAGATAGTGACAAATAGTGATTTGGAGAAAATAGTTGATACCACAGACGAATGGATAAAAACCCGTACGGGAATAAGTGAAAGAAGAATGACAGATGAAAATACCGCCACCTCTGATCTTGCAACTGTTGCGGCAATGAGGGCTCTGGAAAGTGCAAATCTCAGTCCTGAAGAAATTGATCTGATTATAGTATCTACGGTTACTCCTGATGTGATGTTCCCTTCAACGGCTTGCATAGTGCAGAAGAATATCGGAGCAATCAATGCCGCTGCTTTTGATCTGGAAGCGGCTTGCGCAGGATTCTTATACGGACTTTCCGTTGCAGAGGGTCTTGTAAGGGCAGGGAGTTTTAATAATATACTTGTAATCGGGGCAGAGACTCTGACAAAAATACTGGATTTTACTGATAGAAATACTTGTGTAATATTCGGGGATGGTGCAGGTGCCGCTATTGTATCGGAGGTCCCCGAAGGGTATGGAATAATGTCTACATATATAGGAGCAGACGGAAGAGACGGACATCTTTTAACAGTACCTGCAGGCGGTTCAAGAATTCCTTCCAGTGTTGAGAGTGTTCAAAACAGATTGCATTATGTGAAAATGGATGGAAAAGAAGTATTTAAGTTTGCTGTGAAAATTATGGGAGATGCCGCAGAAAAGGCATTGGATAAGTGCGGACTGACAAAGGAGGATATAGACTACTTGATACCTCACCAAGCAAATATCAGAATTATTGAAGCATCAGTAAAAAGGCTAAAGATATCCCATGATAAGGTATTCAGAAACTTAGATAAATATGGCAACATGTCCTCTGCTTCAGTGGCAATAGCAATAGATGAAGCAAGCAGAGAAGGTTTGTTGAAAGACGGAGATATTGTTGTTCTTGTAGGCTTTGGCGGAGGCTTGACTTGGGGATCTGCCGTATTAAAGTGGAAAAGTATCGGGAGGAATTGATATGTTTAAGACTTCAATTTGCGGCATATTAGGAATAAGATATCCAATACTGCAGGGCGGAATGGCTTGGGTAGCTTCTGCAGAGCTTGCAGCAGCAGTATCCAATGCGGGAGGACTGGGAATAATAGGCGCAGGAAATGCTCCTGGGGATTATGTAAGGAGCGAAATAAAAAAGGTAAAGAAACTAACTGATAAACCCTTTGGAGTAAATATAATGCTTTTATCACCATTCGTTGATGAGGTAATAGATATTGTATATGAGGAAAGAGTTCCGGTTATTACTACAGGTGCGGGAAACCCGGGGAAATATATTGCCCGCTTTAAAGAAATCGGAACAAAAATAATACCCGTAGTGCCTGCTGTAGCATTGGCAAAAAAAATGGAGCAAGAGGGTGTTGATGCCTTAATAGCAGAGGGTACTGAATCCGGAGGCCATGTTGGTGAGTTGACTACAATGGCATTGGTACCTCAGGTAATCGATGCAGTCAAAATACCGGTTATCGCAGCCGGCGGGATAGCCGACGGAAGGGGATTTGTGTCGGCAATGGCTCTTGGAGCTCAAGGTGTTCAGATGGGTACGGTATTTGTATGTGCTTCTGAGTGTACAGCCCATGAGAACTACAAGAAAGCATTAATAAAAGCCGGAGACAGAGGAACGGTAGTGACGGGACGAGTTACAGGGCATCCTGTCAGGATTTTAAAGAATAAGCTGTCCAGAGAATTTGATAAACTCGAAAAAGCTTCCGGGACCATTGAGGAGTATGAAAAGTTAGGAGTAGGACGTCTAAGAGCTGCGGTTGTAGATGGTGATGCCGACTATGGTTCGGTAATGGCGGGACAGATCTGCGGGCTTGTAAAGGATATAAAACCTGCAAAAGACATTATTGAAGATATAATGAATGAGGCAAATAAAGTGATTAGCTCAATGAATGCATTGGTGAAGGAGGAGTAAAATGCCGAAAATAGCTTGTATTTTCCCGGGACAAGGGGCACAATACCCCGGTATGGGAAAGGAATTGGCGCAATGTTACAAGGAAGCAATGAATATATTTGACCTTGCCAGTGAAAGACTCGGAATTGATATGAAAAAGCTTTGCTTTGAGGGTGACGAAGAGGAACTGAAGAAGACAGAAAATACTCAGCCATCAATTCTGACTGTGAGTATAGCAGTACTGGAAGTGCTAAAACTCAAGGGCATTGTGCCGCAAATGGTGGCCGGATTAAGTCTCGGAGAATACTCGGCTTTGGTTGCTTCTAAGGCTATAAGTTTTGCAGATGCAGTAGCATTGGTGAAGAAAAGAGGAAAGTATATGCAGGAGGCGGTACCTGCCGGGGAAGGTACAATGGCTGCAATAATGGGAATAGAAAGAGAATCGGTAATGGAATGTCTTAAGATGGCAAGCGGTTACGGAGTAGTAGAAGCAGCTAATTTTAACTGCCCGGGGCAAATTGTCATAGCAGGGCATACAAAAGCTGTAGAAAAGGCATGCTCAATGTTGAAGGAAAGAGGGGCAAAAAAGGCCATAATGCTTCCGGTCAGCGCACCTTTTCATTCAAGCTTGTTAAAACCCGCAGGAGAAAAGCTTGCAGCCGAACTTGACAATGTGAATATCTTGGATAATGAGCTTCCTGTTGTGTCTAATGTAAATGCTCAGGTAATAATGAACAAGTACGAGATAAAAAGATGTCTTATAGAACAGGTAAGCTGCTCTGTTCTCTGGGAGGACAGCATAAAGCGAATGGTTGATCTGGGAGTGGATACGTTTATTGAAGTAGGTCCCGGAAAGACACTTTGCTCATTTGTTAAGAAGATTGACAAGAGCCTTTATGTTCATAATGTAGAGAACATTGATACCTTAGAAAACACTATAGTAAGCATAAGGGAGCGATTAGAATGCAATTAAAAGGCAAAACGGCGATAGTTACGGGAGGTTCAAGAGGAATCGGAAGAGCAATTGCCCTTGAACTTGCAGCTTGCGGAGCAAATGTAGTGGTGAACTATACCAGGAATTCTACGGCTGCTGAAGCAGTGGTTGCCGAAATTAAGTCAATGGGCACAATTGGAATGGCAGTAAAAGCTGATGTTTCCATAACCTCTGAAGTAGAAAATTTAGTAAATGAAGTATTAAATACTCTTGGCAGCATAGATATATTAGTAAATAATGCCGGGATTACAAGGGATAACCTGATAATACGCATGACAGAGAAGGAATTCGATGATGTCATTAATACAAATCTTAAGGGCGCATTTATATGCACAAAAGCTGTATCTAAAGTAATGATAAAACAAAAGTCGGGTAAAATAATTAATGTTTCCTCTGTGGTTGGGATAGTTGGTAACGCGGGACAGTCCAACTATGCTGCAGCTAAAGCAGGAATCATTGGTTTTACCAAGTCTATGGCCAAGGAATTAGCAAAAAGAAATATTAATGTAAACGCTGTTGCCCCTGGCTTTATACAGACTGATATGACCTCCGTGCTTTCTGATAAGGTTAAGGAGGAGTTCATTAACAGTATTCCTTTGATGCGGATTGGAAAGCCTGAGGACATTGCTAAAGCAGCAGCATTTTTAGCGTCTGAATATTCTGACTATATTACAGGTCAAGTAATTAATATTGACGGTGGTATGGTTATGTAATATTATCATAGTATAAATTCCTGAAGGGAGGTGAACTTGATGATATTTGAAAAGGTTCAGGAAAAAGTAGCCGAGCAGCTTGGTATTGAAGCAGAAGAAATTACATTAGAGTCTTCCTTCATTGTTGATTTAGGTGCTGATTCACTTGATATAGTGGAGTTATTAATGGCGCTTGAAGAGGAGTTTGATATAGAAATACCGGATGAGGAAGCAGAAAAATTATCAACAGTTGGAGATGTGGTGGAATACATAAAAAACAATAAATAAAAAATGTCCCGATTACGGGACATTTTTATTTAATATAAGGAGAGGATACATTTGAACAAGAGAAGAGTGGTAGTAACGGGAGTTGGAGTTATTTCTCCCATTGGAACAGGTAAGGATAATTTTTTTCACAGTCTGAGGGAAGGCATCAGCGGCGTTGATTATATAACAAGATTCGATACGGAAGGTTTTGACACAAAAATAGCCGCCCAGGTGAAAGACTTTGAACCCACTGAGTACATCGACAAGAAGGAAAGCAGAAGGATGGACAGGTTTACACAGTTTGCAATTGCTGCTTCTAAGATGGCAGTAGCGGATTCACATATTGATATTGAATCCTTAGACAGTAATAGATTTGGCGTATGTATCGGCTCCGGAATCGGCGGTATGGAGACCATGGAAGCACAGTATGATATATTGAAGGAGAAGGGACCGGGCAGGGTCAGTCCTTTTATGATACCTATGATGATATCCAATATTGCTGCCGGAAACATATCTATTGCACTAAACGCAAAGGGACCCAGCATTACGGTTGTCACCGCATGTGCATCTGCTACCAATGCTATAGGTGAAGCCTTCAAGATTATCCAAAGAGGTGACGCCGATATAATGGTTACAGGGGGGACGGAAGCCTCTATTACTCCTTTGTCTTTAGCCGGTTTTTGTTCAATGAAAGCTTTGTCAACCAGAAATGATGATCCCAAGACAGCATCAAGACCCTTTGATAAGAACAGAGACGGTTTTGTAATGGGTGAAGGAGCAGGTATGCTGATTATCGAGGATCTTGAACATGCACTGAAAAGAAGTGCAGTGATATATGGAGAAATTACAGGCTATGGTGCCACAGGAGATGCTTATCATATTACGGCACCGGCTCCTGATGCCGACGGGGCATACAGGGCTATGCTCATGGCCGTCAATGATGCGGGGATAAAGGCTTGTGAGCTGGACTACATCAATGCCCACGGAACTTCAACGGGCTTGAACGATAAACTGGAGACACTGGCCATTAAAAGGCTTCTTGGAGATGATGCAGACAAGGTAGCCATAAGCTCAACAAAGTCCATGATGGGACACCTTCTTGGTGCTGCAGGGGCTGTTGAAGCTATCGCATGCTTAATGGCAATAAATGAGGGAGTGATTCCACCTACAATAAACTATACAACTCCCGATGAAGAGTGTGACTTGAACTACGTCCCAAATAAAGCGGTCAACAGGAAAGTAGCTTTGGCAATGTCAAATTCCTTAGGCTTTGGCGGTCATAACGCCAGTATTATTTTGAAAAAATACGAATAAGTGGTAATATAGAGATTGAAAGAAAAGAGTTTGTTATGCGGGAGGAATTGAATTGTCTGTTATAGATGATAAAAGGCAGAAGCAGTTAAATGAGTTTGAGGGGATTATAGGTTACTCATTCAAAGATATCAACGTACTTAACAATGCACTCACCCATAGTTCTTATATTTCATCAAAAGCAGACCTTCTTGGGCATAACGAGAGGCTTGAATTCATTGGAGATGCTATTCTTGACATGATAATCAGCCTGCATTTGTATAAAAAGTGCAAGAACTCGACGGAAGGCAGCCTTACCAGGTTCAGGGCGGGAATTGTATGTGAACATTCTTTATACAATGCTTCAAATCATCTTAAGCTTGGACAATACCTGCTTTTAAGCAAAGGAGAAGAGAATACCGGAGGCAGAAAGAGAGTTTCAATACTTGCAGATGCTTTTGAGGCAGTTATAGCAGCAATTTACCTTGACGGAGGAATAAAGAAGGCAAAGGAATTCATATTGAAAAATCTTGAAGATATAATAAAGGATGCTGTTGAGCATAGGATATTCAGCGATTATAAGTCTTTTTTACAGGAGCATATACAGAAAAACAATTCGGGTAAGTTGAGTTATAAACTGATTAAAGAAGAAGGACCGGATCATGACAAAACCTTTGAAGTAGCTTTGTATTTGAACAACTCTCTTATAGGCAGAGGGAAGGGTCACAGTAAAAAGGATGCGCAGCAGGCTGCTGCAGGAGATGCATTAGTCGGTCTGGGTGTAAGAGATGAGTAATAAGCATTACATTATTCCGATTTTTGTACCCCACAAAGGCTGCCCTCATGATTGCATATTTTGTAATCAAAAGAAGATCACAGGGCAAATTGAAGAAGTGACCGCAAAAGACGTAAAGGCTAAGATTGAAGATTATCTTATTACAATTCCTGAAAACAACAGTCATATTGAAGTTGCATTTTACGGCGGAAGCTTTACGGCAATTCCCTTTGAGTACCAGGAGCAGCTTTTGAAGGCGGCATTTATGTATGTTGAAAACGGATATGTAGCAAACATTAGGGTATCAACAAGACCTGACTGCATAGATGCAAGGATTTCCGAGAATCTGAAAAGATATGGTGTGGGAGTAGTGGAGCTTGGGGTTCAGTCAATGGATGAAACGGTACTTAAGCTGTGCAATAGGGGTCATTCCCCGGAAGATGTAGTCAATGCCGTTGGGATACTTAAAGAATTTGGATTCTCAATCGGTGTACAGATGATGATAGGCTTGCTCGGTGATACAGAAGAGAAGGCTGTGAAGACAGCAAAAAGCCTTATTGAACTTAAACCTGATATAGCAAGAATTTATCCTGCTTTGACGATAAAGAATACATATATGGAAGAAATGTATATCAGAGGTGAATATGAGCCTTTGACCCTTGATGCAGCTGTTGAATTGTCAAAACAGCTGCTGGTTCTTTTTGAAAGCAATGGGATACGTGTAATAAGAATCGGGCTTCAGCCCACTGAAAACATAAACTCAGGAAAGGATATAGTTGCCGGACCTTTTCATCCGGCAATGAGGCACTTGGTTGAGTCTTTAGTATATAGAGACATGATAATATATTTGCTGGAGAAGGAAGGGAAAAAAGAAAACATAGTAACCTTGAAGGTCAATCCGAAAAATATTTCTGAATTGATAGGACATAAAAGAAGTAATATTAATTTTATAAAATCAAAATTTTTAATCGACAAATTTGAAATTTTACAAGATAAAAGTGTTGAAGCTGATACATTGGTGCTAAAAATAGGAACAAAAACCATTATTGTGTCAAAAAATGACTATTATTCCATATTGCCTAAATAAAGGTATTTAAAAAGTTTTATAGAATATTATATAAAATTAGACTCTACAGACAAATTTAGGAGGTTTTCTAAAATGGAGGTACTAAAAGTATCAGCTCATTCACAACCAAAATCAGTTGCCGGAGCTCTCGCGGCTGTTTTACGGGACAGGGCGACAGCTGAAATACAGGCAGTTGGTGCAGGTGCTGTAAATCAAGCAGTTAAAGCAATAGCTATCACAAGAGGTTTTGTAGCACCAAACGGTATAGACCTGGTAGTTGTCCCGGCATTTTCGGAAATACAAATTGACGGGGAGGATAGAACAGCAATAAAGTTTATTGTAGAACCAAGATAGAAATTTGTCTCACAACCTTAATAGTATTCATTTATAAAAGCCTATTGCCGAGTTAGCAGTAGGTTTTATGTTTTTCTAATGCTTAAACCCTATAGAATATAAGGACAAGGTGTGTTAAAATATATTGGTAAAAATCTGTTGTTCGGGAGTGACAAGATTTGTATTTGAAACAGCTTGAAATACATGGTTTTAAGTCCTTTGCGGAAAAAATTGAACTCAATTTTGGAAACACCATAAATGCTATAGTCGGTCCTAATGGAAGCGGCAAAAGCAATATTTCCGATGCAATAAGATGGGTATTGGGTGAGCAGAGTGTAAAGTCCCTAAGGGGAAATAAGATGGAAGATATTATTTTTGCCGGAAGCGACAGCGAAAAGGCTCTTGGATTTGCGGAAGTATCCTTGTGTATTGATAACAGTGACAGAAAATTACCTGTAGACTATACTGAAATCAATATAATGCGAAGAATGTACCGTTCCGGTGAAAGTGAGTACTTTATTAACAAAACCGGCTGCAGACTGAAGGATATATATGAGTTATTCATGGATACGGGGATAGGAAGAGACGGGTACTCCATAATAGGACAGGGAAGGATTGACGAGATACTCAGCAATAAATCGGAGGACAGGAGAAATGTATTCGAAGAGGCTGCAGGTATAGTAAAATACAAGGCAAGAAAGCACGAGGCAGAGAAAAAGCTGGAGCAGACCCAGCAAAACATAGTGAGATTAGAGGATATAATTGATGAACTTCAGACACAATTGGAACCTCTAGGACAGCAGGCAGAGGTTGCAAAGCGTTATAGGAGCATTTTGGAAGAACTGAAATCTATTGAAATAAACATTATGCTGAACAGCATTGATAAGCTTCGTAACAGACTTTTGAATGCAAAGCAGGAGGCGGAGAATATTCAAAGCCTTATGGATTCTAAAACTTCTTCAGTAAAACAACTGGAGCAAAAGCAAAATGAACTTAAAATCCATCTGAATGATATAGAGACAAGCATCGACATGCTAAGCGAGGATATTCACCATTTGGAAAACAGCAAAGAGAAGATGGAAGGAGAATCCAATGTACTTCAGGTAAGGATTAATAACCTTGAAGAAAACTCCTTGAGGCTCAAGGAGAATGGCGGGGAGCTTGAAGATGAACTGGAGGAAACAAGGCTTGAAATAGAGCAGAACAGGGTTAAGCTTATTGACCTTAACTCTGATTATGCCGCAGTACATGAGAAAATAAATGAAAAAACTGCTGATTTTGAATCTAACTTCCAGGCAATAAACGACCTTGAAACGAATTTAAGTGATAAGCAGCAAAAATTCATTAATCTTATAAACAACTATTCGGAGCTTAAAAGCAAAATAAACAGTACAAACATATTCATTGAAAATATTAATAAAAGGAAGAGCCAGGTAGAAGGGGACGTGAGTCTGCTTGAAATCCAACAGAGAGATAAGAAAAAACAGTATGACAAATCCCTTGAAGAGCTGGATGACTTCGGAAGAAAAATAGAAGACTGTAAAGCGCAGATAGAGGAGCTTAAAGGGAAGAGACAGGAATGTGAAAGTGCTGTTTGTGTGCTTGAGGATAAGGATCGGGAGTTGAAGGCGGAGAAAGAGGCTCTGTTTTCAAGACTTAATGCCCTCAATGATATGGAACGGGATCACGGAGGATATAGCAGAGCAGTAAAGGTCCTTATGACTGAATATAATAAGGTAACAAAAGGATTCTGCGGTGTTGTGGGTGAAATGATCAAAGTTCCCTCACAATATGTGACTGCTGTCGAAATTGCCCTTGGAGGGTCAGTGCAAAGTATAATAACAAATAATGAGAACGATGCAAAGCTTCTGATAGAGTACTTGAAGGAGCACAAAACCGGAAGGGCAACCTTCCTGCCTATCAGTTCCGTAAAGCCGAGATTTTTCAATGGGGCTGAAAAAAAGCTTTTTAATATTAAAGGTTTTGTAGGAATAGCCTCTGATCTTATAGGGTATGACCCCAGTATTGACAGTGTTATGAAAAACTTGTTAGGAAGAGTAGCAGTTGTAGAGGATATTGATGCGGCAATAAATCTTGCAAAATCGGCAGGATATGAGTATAAGATAGTAACCCTGTCAGGGGAAGTAATAAATGCAGGAGGCTCAATAACGGGTGGAAGTCTGCAATCTTCTTCAAGCTCGGTTTTGACCAGGAAAAGCGAAATAGAAACTCTGAAAGTAAAGCATAGTGATAAGCAGCGTGAGCTTGAGGAGCTTAACCGAAAGCTTACGGAAATGAAAAAGCAAACAGCGGATATGAGCGGAGAAGCAGAGTTCAAGACAGAAATACTCCACTCCCTGCAGATAGACATTAATAATTATAAGAACAGATGCGATAATTTTAAGAACGAAATCCAGGTTATTCAGGACAGGATTTCTATAAATACAAAAGACCTTGGGGATTTGGAAAGAGAGTATAGCGAAACTAATAAAATCATATCAGAAAATAAAGAAAAGGCTGAGATTGTTGAAAAGGAAAAGCAAGCAGTGGAAGCTCAAATTTCGGAACTGCAGGAACAGATGAAGCAGTTTAAAGAAGTAAGGGATGAGTATAACGATGAGATAACTGAGCTGAAAATAAAACTGGCATCTGTTGAGCATAATAAAAAGACCGTTGAAAACTCCATGAAAAGCATGGAGGAGAGAATAAAAGAAGTAGAAGTAGAAATAAAAGATAATAGGGCTGAAATAGAAAAGCAAGAGGCAGAAATAAAAGCCCTGACAAAAGGTTTGGAAGATAAAAAAGCTTCAATAGAAGGAATTGTTAAGGAAGTTGAGGAAAAGAATAAGCTTCATAATGACAAAGAAAAGGAGAAATCTGTTATATATGAAGATTTGAACGCTATTGAAGCAGAGGTAAAAGATTTAACCAATGATATAACTGCTTTGCAGACAGATATTCATAAGGTTGAGATGCAGCATACCAGAGCAGAGATGGAACTTGAGAGCGTAGAAATGAAGCTATTGGAGACCTATGAGATGAGCTATAACAAAGCAGAAAGCTATAGGGATTCCAGCCTAAGCCTTACATGGGCAGCAAAACATTGTGAAGAGTTGAAGAATGACATTAGGGAAATGGGTACAGTAAATGTAAATGCAATTGAAGAATATGAAAAGCTCAGGGAACGCCATACGTTCCTCAGCGTTCAGGTGGAGGATCTCTCAAATGCAAAGGAAAACCTTATTGCTGTCATTGCTGAGATAGAAGAAAATATGAAGCTTCAGTTCATTACAGAATTCAACAAGATCAATGAAAACTTCAACCAGGTGTTCAAGCAGCTTTTTGGCGGTGGACATGCAGAATTGGTATTGACAGATGAGGAGGATGTATTAGGATCAGGGATAGAAATAATTGCAAAGCCTCCCGGAAAGAAGCTTCAAAATCTTATGCTGCTGTCAGGAGGAGAAAGGGCGCTTACGGCAATAGCACTGCTATTTGGGATACTCAAAATGAAGCCTGCTGCTTTCTGCGTTCTTGACGAGATTGATGCAGCCCTTGATGATGCAAATGTAGACAGATTTGCGGAGTTCCTTGTAAGCTTATCGGTAACGACTCAATTCATAATTGTTACTCACAGAAAGGGAACCATGGAATGTGCGGACTGTCTTTACGGCGTAAGCATGGAGGACAGCGGAATATCCAGATTGGTATCAGTTAAATTAGAGGATAAAGTAAGTTAAAGGAGTAATTTATGGCGGGATTATTTAAAAAGCTATTTAATAAGGGTCAGGAGAATGAACAGGAGGAAATACAGGCAGAAGAGACAGAACAGCTGACCGATGAAGAAATAGAAGCAATACTTGTTGAAGAAATGGATCAGGCTGTAGAGGAAGAAGAGCAAGAAGTAAAAGGTGAAAGTCCCGATTCATTTTTCTCGAGACTTAAAGATGGGCTTACAAAAACAAGAAAGAGCATAACCGGTAAGTTGAATGGGGTTCTTACAAGCTTTAAGAGCGTGGATGAAGAGCTTTTTGAAGAATTGGAGGAAATACTGATTACCTCCGATGTAGGTGTTTCAACTACTATGAAGATATTAGACAATCTCAGGAACAGAGTAAAGGAGCAGAACATTAAAGACCCATCAGAGGTTAAGGAACTCCTGAAACAGGAGATACTTGCCATTATGGGGGAAGACATTGAAAGGCTTGAAGATCAGACTCCGGCAGTAATACTGGTTATTGGTGTAAACGGAGTAGGCAAGACTACTTCTATAGGGAAGATTGCTGCAAAGCTGAAAGCATCCGGTAAGAAGGTAATTATTGCAGCAGCGGATACATTTAGAGCCGCTGCAATAGATCAGTTGGAAATATGGGGTAAGAGAACGGGAGTTGACGTGATAAAGCATCAGGAGGGTTCTGACCCTGCTGCTGTTATATTTGATGCAATTAACTCTGCAAAATCCAGGAAAGCCGATGTAATTATATGTGATACCGCCGGCAGGCTGCATAATAAGAAGAACTTGATGGAAGAGCTGAAGAAGATATATAGGGTCATTGAAAGAGAATATCCTGAGGCCCATAAAGAAACTCTTCTGGTACTTGATGCTACTACCGGACAGAATGCCATTTCCCAAGCGGCTCTTTTTAAAGAAGCGGTAGATATAAGCGGGTTAGTGCTTACAAAGCTTGATGGAACTGCAAAGGGCGGTATAATAATAGCTATTAAGTCGGAATTGGATATACCTGTAAAGTATATAGGAGTAGGAGAGAAAGTGGACGATCTGCAGGACTTTTCATCCATCGACTTTGTAAATGCACTATTTGAAGAATAATGAATAAATTTATTGACAAATGCATAACATTAATATAAAATATCAATGTCAAGGTCATAACCTTTACATTGATATTTTTAACTTAAACCGAGGTAGAAATATGTATGACAAGCTTGTACAAATAGCATTGTTGTTTGATTTTTACGGACAGCTGCTTACAGAAAAGCAGATAGAGATAGTTGATATGTATTATAACAATGATTTATCTCTCGGTGAAATATCGGAGCAGAAGGGTATAAGCAGGCAAGGAGTATATGATACTCTGAGAAGAGCTGAAAAGACATTGTATCAATATGAGGAAAAGCTTGGTCTCGTAGACAGGTTTTTAAAGCAAAAGGAAGATATGCACAAAACCATAGAGATGCTTGATGAATTGATTAACAAAGAGGAATTCAAAAGAGATCATACTGACACAAAGCTTGCAGATATAAAAAAGTATATTGAAAGCATAATATAATTCATATATGGTCAGGAGCGGGGTGAGACATTTGGCATTTGAAGGTTTGGCCGAAAAACTGCAAAGCACACTGAAAAAACTCAGAGGTGCCGGAAAGCTAAATGAAAAGGATGTCAAGGATGCCATGAGAGAGGTTAAAATGGCACTCCTGGAAGCTGATGTCAGCTTTAAGGTGGTTAAGGATTTTATAACCAAAGTGACCGAAAGGGCAGTAGGACATGAGGTATTGGACAGCCTGACCCCAGGTCAGCAGGTAATAAAGATAGTAAACGAACAGATGACAGAGCTTATGGGAAGCACCAACAGTAAAATTATCTTCTCTTCAAAGCCACCAACTGTTCTTATGATGGTGGGCTTGCAGGGAGCAGGAAAGACAACTACCTGCGGAAAGCTTGGACTGCTTCTCAAAAAACAGGGAAAGAATCCCCTGCTGGTTGCCGGTGATGTATATAGACCCGCAGCAATAAAGCAGTTGCAGGTGGTAGGAGACCAGGTAGGCATAGAAGTATTCACCATGGGTGATAAAGTCAGCCCTGTGGATATATCCAAAGCTGCAGTTGCACATGCTATAAAAAGCGGCAATGATGTTGTGATAATAGATACAGCCGGGCGTCTTCATATAAATGAAGAGCTTATGGAAGAGTTGGCAGATATAAAGGAAAATGTGAGACCGACAGAGATACTTCTGGTTGTTGATTCAATGACCGGACAGGATGCGGTAAATGTCGCTGAAAGCTTCAATGAAAAGCTTGGCATTGACGGAGTCATCCTTACCAAGCTGGATGGAGATACAAGAGGCGGAGCAGCATTATCAGTCAAGGCAATCACGGGCAAACCAATCAAATTTGCCGGTATGGGAGAGAAAATGAATGAGCTTGAGCCATTTCATCCCGATAGAATGGCTTCAAGGATACTTGGGATGGGAGATGTGCTGAGTCTTATTGAAAAAGCCCAAACCGCCTTTGATGAAAAGAAAGCCATTGAATTGGAGAGAAAGATCAGAACTCAGCAATTCACTTTCGATGATTTTCTTGATCAATTGCAGGAAATGAAGAAGATGGGACCTTTAAGCTCTATACTTGAGATGATGCCCGGAATGAACGCAAGTAAGCTTAAAGGTATGGAAGTAGATGACAGGGAGCTTGTCAAAGTAGAGGCAATAATAAGGTCAATGACAAAGAAAGAGAGACAGAACCCTGATATTATAAACGGCAGCAGGCGTAAAAGAATTGCTTCGGGCAGCGGAACCAGCATACAGGATGTCAATAGAGTAATGAAGAACTATGAGCAATCCAAAAAGATGATGAAACAGTTTGCCGGAATGGAAAAAGACATGAAGAAAGGTAAAATGAAAATGCCTTTCTTTAGATAAAGCATTATTAATACAATCAGTTTTATGAGGAGGTGAATTCAATGTCAGTTAAAATCAGATTGAAGAGAATGGGAGCAAAAAAGGCACCTTTCTATAGATTGGTGGTTGCTGATTCAAGATCCCCAAGGGATGGCAAGTTCATTGAGGAAATCGGTTATTATAATCCAATAACTGAACCGGCAGAAATCAAGATAGATGCTGAAAAAGCTAAGAAATGGCTTGACTGCGGAGCTCAACCATCAGACACAGTAAGATCGCTTTTTAAGAAAAGCGGAATAATAGAAGCTTAATGCATGAAGCAAATATCCATTAGGAGTGTTGCAATTGAAAGAGCTTGTAGAAGTAATAGCAAAAGCCCTTGTTGACCATCCTGAAATGGTCAAGGTTAGAGAGACTGAAAATGACCGGTCAATAGTACTAGAGCTTACAGTTGCTCCCGAGGACATGGGTAAGGTCATAGGAAGAAACGGAAGAATTGCAAGAGCAATAAGAACCGTTGTAAAGTCCAGTGCAGTAAAGCAGGACAAAAGGGTAATAGTGGAGATATTATAACTGTTTTATTTAAGACCGTTTTAGCAATGTTAAGACGGTCTTATACCCGATTTTCAGGGAAATATGTAATTGAGGGATGAAAATGCTGGAATACCTGAGTATAGGACAAATAGTAAACACACATGGTTTTAAGGGAGAAGTAAAGATATATCCTCTGACAGATGATATAGGCAGGTTTGAAAAACTCAAAGAAGTATATTTGGAAGAAAATAATGAGCTTGTGAAACATACAGTAGAAAGCATCAAGTTCTTAAGAAGTACAGTCGCTGTCAAGCTTAGCGGTATTGATTCGGAAGAGGCAGCAAACAAGCTGAAGGGTTCTTATATAAAGGTTGATAGGAAATCAGCGGTCAAGCTTCCCAAGGACGCATATTTCATATGCGATTTGATAGGCCTGGAGGTATATGATGAAAATGTTCAGTTGATAGGTGCTGTCAAGGATGTGCTTCAGACCGGAAGTAACGATGTTTACGTTGTCCAATCCAAGGATAAGGATATTTTGATTCCTGCCTTGAAGGATGTAGTCAGGCAAATTGATTTAGAGAATAAAAAAATCATGGTAGAAATGCCAGAAGGTTTGATATAAATGAGGATAGATATTTTGACTCTTTTCCCCGAGATGTTTGAGGCTGT
>JAQVFD010000017.1 GCA_028697435.1 Clostridiaceae bacterium | reverse complement strand
CGGCAATGCTGCCGATATCCGAATTAAAGCCTATATCCACTCCTAATATTGGGATGCGTACCTCTTCTTTAAGCTCAGCAGCTAGAGTAGCCTGAAGCTGCATCTCCTCTGCCACAGAGAAATATAAGGCATAGTCCCATTTGTCGTAATATCCGTCTAAGGACATGTCGCCAATTCCAAGGTAACCATTGACGTTAATTGATACCTAACCTCCGCTGGGGGTTGAACCATTCAGTGTAATACCTTCTGAAGGAAAATAAAATTCTGCAATAGGGTCTTTTAAGTGTGTGGGTCCAATGGGCCCCATTTCCGTACCTGTATTTTGTGACATTACATAGGTTTGACCGGGTTTTTTCAAGTACTTATTCAAATTGTTCCCGTCGGCATCGTCGACGAAATGTGATATATTTGATTTATTCAACTGTACTGTCTGCTTAGGAATCTTAAATTCCTTGACAACTTCCTGTATTTCGGGTTTTATGACGGGTACATATCCCTGAAGATCTCCTTTTGATTCAAAGGGCTCTGTGGGAACCTTGAAAGCAAGGTCGTTTTCCGGATCAACAAATACTGAGCCGGGTTTAATTGCGAAAAGACCTGTGGCAGCTTGAAGCTGATCGGCTTTTATCAATCCACCCTGACCGATGATTCTGTTTATGCTGCGGTCAGCCTCGGATCCGGGAGTCTTCACCTGTCCAATTGAACGAATGTTCTTTGTAACCTCCTGGTTAACTTTCACAACATTATTCGTAAGAGCATAAGTGACCCCTTCGAACTTAGCCGGTTCAGGAGCATTCGGGCCCCAATCATATCGAGGTATCTCCTTATCAAATTGAAAAATGTTCTTTATAGGGTCACTATTTTTGGCAGTCTTTCCAAAGGCTTCTGCCGATATCTCGGGAAGTACTGGCAGATTATTGGCTGCCGCTGTCATAGGGAAACAGGAAAAGATTAAAACAATAGACAACAGAAAGGATAGCAGTCTTTTCGTTTTCATAGAATCATCTCCAATTAAAAATATATATCATTTTAAGTATAATATGAAAACCCTTGCCGGATACAGACGGAATACTGCTGTATACAGACGGAATTCTGATGTGAAGTGAAGGTGCAGGAGGGAGATGAATTGCACAAATTATTTTTGTGTTGACTTGCGGTACTCTGAAGGGGTAAGACCTGTTTTTTTTCTGAACAAGTCAGCATAATGCCCATGATAGTGCACCCCGCATTGCGCAAAGGCTTCCTCGACTGAAAGGCTTAAGTCCTGCAGCTTATCTTTTACCCTACTGATTTTTACATTTATGTAGTAGTCATGAGGTGTCATTCCGGTTTGACTTTTAAACAGGCGTGCAAAATGTGCCGTGCTCAGAAAAACAGCTCCGGCAACTTCCTCTGCATGAAATTCATTATGCCAGTGAGCCTCGATATAGGCTTTGGCCTTAGCAATCTCCACCGTATCAATCATCTTTCTTCTGATTATCAGTACTGCAACCACACAGAGGATTTCATCTCTGTCGCCTTTAAGCGGAAATGTCGAAATGTCCAGATAATACTCTTCAATATCCTTTGACGGAATGCTGTAGGATCTTTTTATAACATGAACCGGAATCTTTATATCATTAGTGCAAGCAGCATTGCCCGCAAAAGCTGCCAACAGATTCTGAGCCACATCATGTCCCACTGCCGTATAGTCTTGGAGGATATTGGATTTTCCAACTATAAGACTTGAATCAGGTACATTAAATTCTTCTAAAAAAGCCGGGTTGACCAAGATTAGGGTTCCATCGGGAGCATATACTTGAGCCGGATAGGGAAGACAGTTAATTAGTTTTGTAAATAACTCGTGGTTTTCTGCAATAGCTTGAAGCATTTGCCCGGCATCAGCGACAGATTTATCTTCTTCACTCATATATGTTTACCTCCAATTCAATTGGATTTCTAATTTTTTGGAAAATAATGTTCTGTAAGCATCATACCAGATTGGGAATATTGAATTCAATATCCTGTTATGCTATTATCGGGATATTAAGGTAGAAGATATAAGCTCCATAGTAAATGAGCCTCCGGGGACTATAAAAAGCAAGCTTCATAGGGGCAGAAACATGCTCAAGGATATGCTGATAAAGGAAGGTGTGTGCAGTGGACAGATTTGATAAAGAGCTGAGAAACAAACTGAATATAGAATTAAAGGATATCAGACTATCTGATGAAGCCGTATTGAAAATAAAAAAACAGGTGAAGCTGGGGAAAAAGAAGCGGGGAAATATCTGATGTCCGGCAAAGCAAATGCTGATGCACGGCTTATATATGCCCTGTATAATTCTACCGGAGAATATGATAAAGGCATAAATCTGCTGGAGGATTTGATAAAAAACAATAAGAGTTATTTCGATATGCAGTATTATGATAGTCTTGCGCAGCTATATCTGCAATCAGGCAAGTATGACGATGCCATAAGAGCCTATAAATCAGCGATGACCAAAGCGAAAGAGATAAAAACAGAATCTCCCGGGGAAG
Organism: Clostridiaceae bacterium; assembly: GCA_028697435.1. Taxonomy (GTDB): domain Bacteria; phylum Bacillota; class Clostridia; order Lutisporales; family Lutisporaceae; genus BRH-c25. The sequence goes on along the minus strand of JAQVFD010000017.1, from coordinate 13,366 downwards.
GGTACACTTTTTTTGGAATAGAAGATTCGGATGCGAAAATTAATAAGATTGAAAGGCTTAAGAATAACCACGATATAGTTGGTACCTGCAAAGGAAGAGTAACAGTAGACGGTATAGGTATCGGAGGGGTCAAGGTGTATATAAAGGATAGAGCCATATATAAAGGAGATTATTTTAGCAGCACACCTGATTTTCCATTTACTACGACTGACAAAGACGGTTTCTATTTCATTGAAAATGTGCTGCCGGGAGAATATGACATAGGTATCGGTATAAATCCGGGGGAAATATTGGGTAAGGCTTATTTAGGTAATAAAGACAGCCAAAAAGTACTTGATCCAAGGGGGGTTTTAATCAATGATTTTGTTTTCAGGTAACGCAGTGGTGATTGAGTAAAAGAATAGATATTGAGAGTACATTTCTGTCATGAATTGCAGAAATGTATTTTTTTATTTTTTTTACCTGACAGTATATCTCTTTGGTTGTATAGTTAATTACATAAGTAGTTAACTAACCAATAAGGGGGCTGAAGTTTATGCTCATTGACTTTAACAGCGAAAAACCTATATACCTGCAGCTGGCAGAAGCCATTGAGGACAATATTTTAAAAGGGATTTTTGAGGAAGAGACTCAGATAGTTTCTACTACGGAAATATCAGTAAAGTATAGAATAAATCCTGCGACAGCAGGAAAGGGAGTAAATGTGCTTGTGGATGAAGGTGTCCTGTATAAAAAGAGGGGGTTGGGTATGTTTGTTTCTTCAGGAGCTAAAAAGAAGATACTTGAGAAGCGCCGGAATAGCTTTTATGAGGAATATGTGCAGTCTCTCCTTGAAGAAGCCGCCAAGCTGAGTATCTCAAAGGAAGATATCGTCAAGATGATAGTGGGGGGTAATAGAATTGAAGACAATTCAAATAAAGGGAGTAAGTAAAGTTTATGGGCACACAAAAGCCCTTGACAAGGTTGATATTGATATTGAATCAAACAGGATTTATGGGCTTTTGGGAAGAAACGGAGCAGGAAAGACAACTCTTTTGAACCTGATGACAAATAGGATATTTCCAACAGAGGGTGAAGTTATTATTGATGGAGAAAGAGTTTATGAAAATGATAAAGTTCTTGGTAATATTTTTTATATGGCTGAGAAAAACCTGTATCCCGAAGATGAAAGAGTAAGAAATATATATAAATGGACAAAGGAATTCTATCCTTCCTTTGATATGGTGTATGCTGAAGATTTATCGGAAAAGTTCGGACTGGATTTGAAAAAGAAGGTTAAGAGCCTATCTACCGGGTATGCTTCAATATTCAAGGCCATTGCGGCTTTAGCCTCCAATACAGATATTGTCTTGTTTGATGAGCCTGTACTGGGATTGGATGCAAATCACAGGGATATGTTCTATAAAGAGCTTATTGCCAATTACAGTGAACGTCCAAAGACGATGATTATATCTACTCACCTTATAGAGGAAGTTTCGTCGGTAATAGAAGAGGCAATCATAATTAAAGAAGGAAAACTAATCCTCAAGCAATCAGTGGAAGAGCTTTTATCCGGTGCTTATGTAGTTTCGGGAGAAACTTCAAGGGTGGATAAATACATCCAAGGCAAAAAATGTATAGGCATTGAGGTTCTCGGAAGCTTTAAATCGGCTACGGTATTTGAAGCTGTGAATAACAAGGATAAAGTTCTGGCAGAGGAGCTGCAGGTCGAGTTTGCAAAGGCAGAACTTCAAAAGGTTTTCATTGACTTAACAAATTAGTTAGAGGAGAGATAGCTATGAATAATACTTTTAAGATATTTAAATATCAAGTTTATGATTTTACGAAAGCTGTGATAATATTCTATTCAATTGTTATATCGATATCACTTGCAATTACTGCTTTTGTTTCTAAAGGCTTGGTAAATGTATCCTTTGGGGGCATGGAAATGGTAACTGCAATATTTCTATTTATTGCAGGGCTGAACTGCTTTAAGTCAAATTTCAAATTCATGCTTGCAAATAATGTATCGAGAAGGAATTTCTATTTTGGTAACATTATTGCCTTGGTTTCAATATCGGCATTTATGGCATTGTTGGATTCAATACTGAATATTATCCTCGATTTTAATATTCCATATGAAGGCGTTGTTATGCAGCTTTATGGAAGTAACTCTTTCTTTGCAGGACTCTTGTGGTGTTTTGGTTTATATACATTATTTCTGTGCTTAGGGTGGTTTATTACTATGCTGTACTATAGCTGCAATAAATTGATGAAAACCGTTATTTCAATTGTACCAGTTCTGCTAATAGCCCTATTCCAATATATTGATTGGATATCAAGGGGATTAGTTAACAGGGCAATTGTAGGTTTTCTAGACAAGGCTATGGGCTTTGCGTACAATAACAATGTCTATGTCGGTGCACTAAGCCTTTTCATAGGAGCAGCAGCAATTGCACTGATCTGCTTTTTGCCTCTTCATAATGCAATTGCAAAGGATTAGATAAGGGTATATGGATAGAAAATCCTTTTTTGACCATGCTAAGAAATATGTTATTATATTCTAAAGGGGCGTGATATATTTGGAAGATAAAGTCTTTGAGCTCTTAACAAAAATGTACTCTGAGATGACAGAACAATTCAAGGAAGTAAAAAGCAAGCTTGACGAAAAGGCTGATAAAAGTGATATAGTAAGAATGGAGAATGAACTGAATCCAAAAGTCAAAGCCCTGTTTGATGGATATAAGCAGCATACTGACATATCAGAACGTATTGAAAAGGAAGTTTCAAGATAAGATGAAATAATTATGAGACGCATTGAATAGATTTAATGGGCAAAGTAGATGATACTTGCACTACAAACAAGCATTTATTCTTGACAGTACTTCAATCAGTGTATCTTCATCAAGCTTTTCTATGAATTCGGCCTGTCTTGGCTTGTAGTCCGGCGACTTCAAGTGCTCTGCCATTATAAAGCCGGTTGTTGTGCAGCCTGATATTTTGACATGCAGCGGAATCCGGCAGATATCTCCCTGTTCCGGAATGTATGCCAATATTACCACTCCTCTTTGCCGGCCGGTTCGTCCCAACCCGGCTCTTCCGGTTTGTATTCAGCTTTGTCTTATTCACTTGCGCTGCCTGCTGTTTCGTTTGCAGGTAAAAAGTTAAGTTTGGCTAAGACTGTTGAAGAAGTGGTATTATAATAAATAAGATTGGTAAATGGATGATCTGTCATGAGGATGTAAATGCACTATACATACTTTGGAAAGGTAAGGTGATTGCTGTGAAAAAAGAGATATGGCTTGCCGGAGGGTGCTTCTGGGGTGTGGAGGAATACTTCTCACGTATAGAAGGAGTGGCAGAGACCTCTGTGGGATATGCCAACGGAAGGACGGAAAGTCCGTCTTATCATGACATTCCTCACACAGGGCATGCAGAGACGGTGCATGTAATTTATGATACGGAAAAAACAAGCCTGGAAGTGATACTGGAACACTTTTTCAGGATAATAGATCCCACAATATTGAACAGGCAGGGTCCTGACGTGGGCACCCAGTACCGGACAGGTATTTACTATTCGGATGGAGAGGATGAAAAGGCTATTGAGCAGATAATTGCCAAAGAGCAGCAGAAATATAAGGCGCCGATTGTTACCGAGGTGAAGAAGCTGGAGCATTATTATCCTGCGGAGGAGTATCATCAGGATTATCTGAAGAAAAACCCCGGGGGCTATTGCCATATAGACTTTTCAGGTTTGAGGACAAAGGGGGATTAAGGTACTGTATCAACAGTGCCTCACTTAGATTTATACCTGTTGAAAAAATGGAAGAGGAAGGTTATGGGGACTTTATAAGCTATGTGAAATAGATGAGAGTAGAATTAATGTGCCATGTATGGTATGAAAATATATTTTATACTGTACATGGCATATATTTTTCTTGACGCAAATAATTAAGTATAATATTATATAATTAAGTATACACTTAACTGAAATTCGAGGTGCGAGTTATGGATCGGATAGTACAAATATTTAAAGCGTTGGGAGATGAGACACGACTAAAGATACTTGTTATACTATCAAAAAGAAAGGTTTGCGCCAAATGTATCGCTAATTATTTAGGAATTTCAGAAGCAGCTGTATCACAGCATATAAAAGTCCTCAAGAATTCAGGCATTATAATGGGAGTTAAAATAGGGTATCATGTTCATTACAATATACAAGAGCCGGCTTTTCTTGAAATAATTAAATTTATGGAGCAAATGAAGGGCGGCCGTTCTACGGATGCCCGCAAATGGGATTTTCATATACCTGATGACTGCAAGTTGAAATGCAGTGCAAATCAAAACAAGTGCTGCAAAAGAAACAATAATAAATCTGAGGGAGCAAAAAATGAATAGTTACATTATGTATATAATCGCAATTTTATTTTTAGCTTTATCCTATTACAAGGATAAGAAGAAAACGAAAATGGCTCTCAAGAAGGCATGGAAATCCTTTGAGAACATACTGCCTCAATTTTTGGGAGTCATAATGCTAGTGGGAGTACTGCTTGCGGCTTTTGATGCCGAGTTTATTTCAAAGATAATTGGGGAACAGTCGGGCTGGGCAGGGGTTTTCCTTTCAGCTGCTATTGGTGCAATTACATTGATTCCCGGATTCATAGCCTTTCCCACAGCGGCTTTGCTGCTGCAAAACGGTGCAGGGTACATGCAGATAGGTGCCTTTGTATCCGCTCTAATGATGGTAGGTATTGTTACACTGCCTGTTGAGATTAAATATTTCGGCAAAAAGCTTTCAATTATGAGAAATGTATTGGCATTCCTGTTTTCCTTTGTTGTTGCATTCATTATCGGAAAGGTGGTTGGAGGGATATGACTTATCTTAATAGATACCGATTCTTTATTGTTACTTTAGTAATTTCCGGGATTTTGATTTTAATAAATAGAGAAATAGGAATAAGAGCATTTGAAATAACAGGGTATAGTTTTAAGGAAATGCTGTTTATTATACCTCCGATCTTCGTGCTTTTGGGGCTATTGGATGTCTGGATATCCAAAGAGACCATGATGAAGTATATGGGAGAAGGATCAGGATTGAGGGGTATAGTTTTGGCATTTATAATCGGTTCAGCAGCCGCAGGGCCACTTTACGGCGCTTTTCCGATAGCTGCAGTATTTATGAGAAAAGGAGTCAAATTCAGCAATGTATTGATTTTTATCGGTGCATGGTCTACTACAAAGATTCCTATGTTTTTATTTGAACTTTCTGCTCTGGGAGTGAAATTTGCCATCACAAGATTGCTTGTGAATATTCCCGGCATTATACTAATTGCATATATCCTTTGCTCATTTATTGATAAAAAGGAAGAAAAAAGGATATATGACAATGCTCAAACACTGTAGGTGCAGGGTGGCACATAACCGGTACCTGCAGCCTATTCGGAAGGTGTAACGGCAATTACGGTATTGCTGCAGTACACTTCATAACCCTTGACTCCTACATTGTCTGTGGAGGGTTTCCAGGAGAGCGCTGCAGAGGTATAGGCCACTGAGGATGCTTTTTTTTATGTTAAATGGCACAAATAAGGTAAAGTGTAGGCAGCTTATTAAGCTGTCTTTTTATGTTCAAGAAAATTCACTTCAAAAACACAATTCTATTTGGTACATTCTATCAACATTTTTAAAATACCTGTATAATTCCTGGTAATAATTATCAATAGACAACCATATATCATTAAAAGAGTTAGAAAAATAGCGCTTTTATGGTTTGGCATGCTTGTTGCTATAATACATGAAAAGAGGAGGCATCCCTATGTCAAACAAGTTTTTTTCATTGATTTATCAGAACCCGATTATTGCGGCAATAAATGATTTGAACAATATCGAACTTGCCGCAGAATCACCCTGCAATATTGTTTTTCTGCTGAAAGGGGACATTTCGAATATTACGGGTATTGTTGACAGGTTTAGAAACGCAGACAAGTGTGTTTTTGTACATATGGATCTGATAGAAGGCTTTTCAAAAGACGCAATAGCCATAAGATATTTTCATGACAGTATAAAGCCTGATGGAATCATAACAACTAAAGGGAATCTCATAAGAATTGCTAAAAACAACGGCATATTCATTATCCAACGCCTCTTCGCACTGGACTCCCTATCCCTGGCAAGCGGAATAGAATCCTTACACACAACAAAACCGGAAGCTATTGAGATTTTACCCGGAATAATGCCAAAGGTCATTAAAGAGGTTCATGGTCAAACGAGAATTCCGGTAATAGCCGGAGGGTTGATACGGGATAAAGAGGATGTAATAGATTGCCTGAATGCCGGTGCGCTGGGTGTATCCACCAGTAAAAAGGAGCTCTGGTATATGTAAAGCAACCAAAATTCACGTCATGGCAATGGCGGAGGAAATATGGGAGAAGGGAGGGCAGAAATACTGACTCTGAAAAATAGCTAGGAGATTAATAATTAAGAAGGGGGTAAATATTATGTCACCATTTCTAAGCGAACTCATAGGTGCGATGATTCTCATTATATTTGGTGGAGGCGTATGTGCGGCAGTTACACTGCACAAGTCCAAGTCACAGTCATCAGGCTGGATTGTAATAGCGGTAGGCTGGGGCCTTGCAGTCGGCATGGCTGCTTTGGCAGCACCGGGAACAGCATTTAACCCGGCTCTTACCATAGCTAATGCTGTAGCAGGAACATTGGATTGGGCATTGGTACCGGGGATAGTAGCCGGTCAGATGCTTGGAGCTATCATTGGTGCAGCAATAGTGTGGTTGATATATTTGCCGCACTGGGCGATAACGGAAGATAAGGCTTCAAAGCTGGGTGTGTTCTGTACAGCTCCTGCCGTAATGGACTATGGGAAGAATTTCCTGAGTGAAATGCTTGTTACTGCTGTCCTGGCATTTATGTGCCTGGCTATCGGTGCCAATAAACTTGCAGACGGACTTGGGCCGATGGTAACTGCAGCAATGATTACGGCAATAGGCTGCTCTCTTGGCGGGCCTACTGGATACTCAATCAACCCTTGCCGTGACCTTGGCCCTCGGATAGTTCGTGCCATATTGCCCATAGCCGGGAAAGGCGGAAATGATTGGGGTTATTCCTGGGTTCCGGTATTTGGTCCCATAGCCGGTGCAATATTAGGCACATTCCTTTATATGGGATTATTCTAGTTTTGATATTTGACATACTGAGTGTATAATTTATTTAACCTCTGTTAATTTAAAAAGAAGATAAAGGGGGAACACATATGGCAAAGTATATATTGGCTTTAGACCAGGGTACTACAAGTTCAAGAGCGATTATTTTCGGTAATGACGGAAAGATAGCAAGTGTGGCGCAAAAGGAGTTTACACAGATATATCCCAAGGCCGGCTGGGTTGAGCATGATCCTATGGAAATCTGGGATACACAAATCGGTGTTGCAAAAGAAGTTATGGATAAAATAGGCATCGGAGCTGATGATATAGCTGCGATAGGTATCACTAACCAAAGAGAGACCACCGTTGTCTGGGAGAGGAGTACCGGCAGACCCATATACAATGCAATAGTATGGCAGTGCAGAAGGACTGCGCCTATTTGTGATGATTTGAAGGCAAAGGGGCTGGCCGAGACAATAAGGAACAAGACCGGGCTCGTTGTAGATGCATATTTTTCAGGCACCAAGGTGAAATGGATACTTGACAATGTTGAGGGAGCAAGAGAGAGGGCCCAAAACGGCGAGCTATGCTTTGGAAACATAGATACATGGCTGATATGGAATCTGACTAAGGGAAAGGTTCATGTAACTGATTATTCCAATGCTTCAAGGACCATGCTGTTTAACATACATGAGCTGGCTTGGGATAAGGAAATATTGAAAGAGCTTGATGTTCCGGAATCGATGCTTCCTGAAGCAAAGCCCTCAAGCTTGATATACGGTTTTGCGGATAAGGAAATCTTCGGTGCTGAAATACCGATAGCAGGTGCAGCGGGAGACCAGCAGGCGGCATTATTCGGTCAGGCATGTTATGATCCCGGTATGGCTAAGAATACTTATGGAACAGGTTGCTTCATGCTGATGAATACAGGTGAGAAGGCTGTTTCATCAAGTAACGGCTTGCTTACAACAATAGCATGGGGACTCAACGGTAAGGTGGAGTACGCTCTTGAAGGAAGTATCTTTATAGCCGGTGCATCAGTTCAGTGGCTTAGAGATGAATTAAAGATTATAAACAATGCTGCAGAAAGCGAAGAGATGGCAGCTGCAGTTGCGGATACCAACGGAGTATATGTTGTTCCCGCTTTCGTTGGAATGGGTGCCCCCTATTGGGATATGTACGCAAGAGGGAGCATTATGGGGCTGACCAGAGGAGCCAACAGAAACCATATAGTAAGAGCAACACTGGAATCAATTGCTTATCAGACAAGAGACGTGCTTGAAGCAATGCAGGAAGACTCAAAGATCAATCTTCAGGCACTAAAGGTTGATGGCGGTGCTGTTGCAAACAACTTCCTGATGCAGTTCCAGGCAGACATACTAAACGTGCCGATTTACAGACCTGAAGTAACCGAAACTACAGCACTCGGTGCTGCATACCTTGCAGGTCTTGCTGTAGGCTTCTGGGACAGTAAGGATGAAATTGCCGAGAAGTGGAATGTTGACAGGGTATTTGAACCCGTTATGGATAGCAGCTTCAGGGATAAAAAGTATGCCGGCTGGAAAAAGGCTGTCAACAGAGCGCTTAAGTGGGAAGAATAATTTAACTTATATCCTTTAGTATATTTTATTATTGTAAAGAATATAATTAAATATAAGTATTGAGGGCTTTTGATTTGGAGAGCCGCACAAGTTAGCCTATGGGATGATAGGCGTAGACTGGTGCGGCTTTATTTTATCAAAATTCTCTGGTGCCTTGTAGTGTTTAATTATTACAATCAGCTTTTAGCTGTTGCAAGATATTAATACAGGGGGAACTGAAATGTATGATATAGCTGTTATCGGTGCCGGAATTGCAGGCTGCTCTATTGCAAGAGAATTATCCAGGTACAATGTCAGAATCATTTTGATTGAAAAGAACAGTGATGTTGCAGACGGCACAACAAAGGCAAACAGCGCAATAGTCCACGCAGGATATGATACAAAGCCGGGGACACTCAAAGCAAGGTTCAATGCTCCGGGTGCTCAGATGTATGAAAGGCTGTGCAGTGAGCTTGACGTCCCTTATAAAAAGACGGGGTCACTTGTTTTGGCTTTCAGCTTGGATGAGATGAAGACAATACAAAAACTTTACGATCAGGGTATCTCTAATGGTGTGTCTGATATGGAAATAATCGGTAAGGATAAAGTACTTGAGATAGATAGTAATCTAAGCGATGAATTAGTAGGGGCATTGTATGCCCGGAATGCCGGTATAGTTTCACCATGGGAATTGGCTATAGCTCTTGCGGAGAATGCAGTAGAAAACGGAGTGAATTTGCTTTTAGACAGCGAAGTAACCAACATTGAGAAAATGAACGGTTTGTACAGACTGCACATGGAAGACAAACTCGTAGAAGCGAGACTTGTAATTAATTGTGCAGGGCTGTATTCAGACAAGATTAATGAAATGGTAGCTGCTCCAAGCTTTAAAATACTGCCCAGACGAGGGCAGTACAACGTGTTTGACAAAAGCTTGAATTTTGTAAATACAGTTATATTTCAATGCCCGTCTGATTTGGGCAAGGGAGTTCTCATATCTCCAACTATCCATGGCAATACTTTTATAGGACCGGATGCAGAAGATATACAGGATAGGGAATCGGTACAGACAACAATGGAAGGTATCTCGTATATTTGGGAGGCATCGGCAAGGTCAGCAAAAGGCTTGAAGCCCAATGCAGTGATTACTGCCTTTGCAGGAATCAGAGCAAGATCAAGCACAGATGACTTTGTCATAGGTGAATCCAAGGAGGCAAAGGGATTTATAAATGTCGCAGGTATTGAATCGCCAGGGCTAACCGCAGCTCCTGCAATTGCTATACACGTAGCAGATATTGTAAAGGAATTAATGGGAGGGCTTGGGGCGAACGCTGATTTTAATCCTGCAAGAAGGAAGGTTTTAAGGTTTATCGAGCTTTCTGAGGAGGATAAAAATATACTGATAAAACAAGACCCGAGATATGGAAGAATAATATGCAGGTGTGAAAGTATAACGGAAGGTGAAATAGTTGATGCAATTCACAGAAAGGCAGGTGCCAGATCTTTGGACGGTGTGAAAAAAAGGGTTAGGCCCGGATCGGGGCGGTGTCAGGGGGGCTTTTGCGGACCTAAAGTGATGGAAATACTTGCAAGGGAATTAGGTATTGATATCAAAGATGTTGTAAAAAACAGCCGCAAATCATATATATTGACCGGAGAAACCAAGGATAAAAGCTTATATGAAGATGTTCATGACTTTGCTGCAGCATCAAAGAAAATTTAGGGGGGATTGTTGTGAAGGAGTATGATATTGCAGTAATTGGTGGCGGACCAGCCGGTCTGGCAGCCGCAATAGAAGCTAAAAAACATGGAGCCGAAGCAGTATTGCTCATAGATAGGGACAAAGAACTGGGAGGCATACTGCAGCAATGTGTACACAGTGGATTTGGACTTCACATATTCAGAGAGGAATTGACCGGAACAGAATATGCCGAACGGTTTATAAAAGAGCTTAAGGAACTGAGGATAGAATACAAACTGGACACAATGGTACTCAACATAACGGAAGAGAAGGTTATCAGTATGGTCAATAAAACAGAGGGGCTCGTCAATATAAAGGCAAGGGCGGTTATATTGGCTATGGGCTGCAGGGAAAGAACCAGAGGAGCAATAAATATACCGGGGACAAGACCAAGCGGCATATTTACGGCGGGTACGGCACAGAGGTTTGTCAATAAAGAGGGCTATATGGTAGGTAGAAATGTAGTGATACTTGGCTCAGGGGATATAGGTATGATAATGGCAAGAAGGCTTACCCTTGAAGGTGCCAGGGTAAGGGTGGTTGCTGAAGCTCTGCCTTACCCGGGAGGGCTGGTAAGAAACATTGTTCAGTGTTTGGAGGACTACGATATTCCGCTGCTTCTTAATCATACAATTGTTGATATTAAAGGGAAAGACAGAATAGAAGGAGTTACGATAGCAGAGGTTGATGAAAACAGGAAACCGATTGCCGGAAGGTTGCAATATTATGAGTGTGATACCCTTTTATTATCAGTGGGCTTGATTCCTGAAAACGAACTGTCCAAAGGGATAGGTGTGAAGCTGGACCCGATTACAGGTGGCCCTGTTGTAAATGAATCCATGGAAACAACGGTTAATGGGATATTCGCTTGTGGAAATGTAGTTCATGTCCATGACCTTGTTGATTATGTGACTGAGGAAAGTCGGAAAGCAGGAAGAAATGCTGCTAGCTTTGTAAAGGGAAAAGCAGCGGAGTACGGGCTACCGATAAGTACAAAACCGGGTAATGGAATCAGATACATAGTTCCCCATTTTATCAGGCAGGATAAGGTTGAACATTCTGTTGATCTGTTTATGCGTGTGGACAAAATATTCACGAATAAGAAGCTGGTGGTAAAATCTGGAGACACTGTAATCAGAATAATTAATAAGGCATATATGCGGCCGGGAGAAATGGAACGTATAAGCATTACCGCTGAAAGCTTAAAAACAGTGGACAATTTATCATTAACTGTAGATGTTGAGTAAAGGAGGGTGAATATGGAAAAGGGTATTGTTACATGCACCATTTGCCCTATCGGTTGCAGCATGGAGGTAATTGGGGCTAGAAGCAGTGACTTGGGTTACCTGGTCAAAGGGAACAGATGCAACAGGGGTATTGAGTATGCCATTGCAGAAGTTACTAACCCCACCAGAATATTAACCTCAACAGTAAGGTTGAATAACGCCAATTTAAGGAGACTGCCGGTAAGGACGGATAAACCTGTGCCAAAGAATTTAATGCTTGATTGCATGAAAGTAATAAATTTAGTGGAGGTAGATACTCCAATTGCACTTGGAACAATAATAATCGAGGATATTCTTTCAACTGGGGCTAATGTGATTTCTTCAAGAACTGTTTAGCTATATGTTTTACACTAAACATTTTCTGTATTCATATGCTGCGAAAAGTACATTGTTAATACTACAAAAGTAGACGCTTTTGCTACTTTTGTAATGATAAATCTTTTTCGCAACATATATGATTTAGGAATGAAAGGAGGGTTGAATGTGAAAAACAATAGAATTGCCAGCTTTAGTCTCAAGTCCGGCAAGTCAACAAAGATCGGTTTTTTAGATACCGAAAGCTTTTATATATTTGATAGTCTTACTGACGGAGTTTGTATAATAAATGAGCGCGGCTATATCGAGTACTTCAATGATGCTTATGAAAGGATACTAAAAATTAGCAGCCACATAGAAGCGGGACTGAGTATTTTTCTGGCAAAGAACGATGATGTACTCTTAACTGCATTCAGGGAGAAAAGATGTATATGCGGTCATCTTGGCATTCCTAAGGGAGCTGTTCATGTAAGCGCCTCTGCCTCTCCCATATTCTTAGACAGTGAATTTAAGGGAATAATAGCTATTTATAGGGAAGAAACTGCAAAGGATATGTACAGGAGAAAGGATACTGTAATAGAATTCAATTCACCGACCGTTTATTACATGAATAATATAAGAACTATGTTTAAAGATATAGTTGGAGAGAGCAACTCAATTATGAAAGCACTTAAGATAGCTTATAAAGCAGCTCAAACAAGCTCAAACGTGCTGATCAGCGGAGAAAGCGGAACAGGAAAGGGACTGATAGCAAGAGCCATACATAATAACAGCTGCAGGGCAAAGGAACCCTATATAATAGTGAATTGCGGTGCTATACCATCTACTCTCCTGGAATCGGAATTATTCGGCTATGAGCAGGGTGCTTTTACCGGAGCTGTAAGAAGAAAAATAGGAAAATTTGAACAGGCTGACTGCGGAACGTTATTTTTAGATGAGATTGGTGATATGCCGCCGGATATGCAGGTAAAGATTTTAAGAGTCATACAGGATAAGGAATTTGAAAGAATTGGCGGTAATGATACAATAAGATGTGATGTAAGGATTATTGCAGCAACACACTGTAACCTTGAGATATTGATGGAGAAGGGAGCTTTCAGGGAAGACCTGTATTACAGATTAAATGTACTGCCAATTTATGTTCCTTCCCTAAAGGAACGCAGGGAAGATATACCGATGCTTTTGGAGCATTTTATATATAGAATAAGCATAAATATGAATAAGGAAATAATCGGAGTCTCTCCGGAAGCTGAAAACTGCTTACTTAATTACGATTGGCCGGGTAACATAAGGGAACTGGAAAACCTG
>JAQVFD010000241.1 GCA_028697435.1 Clostridiaceae bacterium | reverse complement strand
GAAAAAACATTGAACTCCTTTGAAAAATCAACTATCAGATTTCCCCCTTCAACCTTGACGTTCAGCACTTTTGTATCCTTGCTGATGCTTGTTTCGAATTTGCCTGTGTCTGAAGGACCCTTCAGAAGTTCCTTAAGGGTATTTGTGTACTTGCTTTTTGCATCCTTATACTCAATTTCTCTGTTTTCCATATCCAGACCGACATTGCCCTTTATAGCATAATATAGCTTGACTGTTTCTGATACTGTTCCCGACATCAGAGAGCAGCCTGAGGTAAATAGCACAATAAAAGCAAGCAATAGACATAACCTTTTCATTATAAAACCTCCATGATAATTTAGTTGGACTTAACACACTTCAAGGCTATCAAACTGAAAATCAATATGGCAGCCATTTCTGTAATGTACAGATATGATATGCTGAACGCCATATCAGTAAAAAAATCCTGAGGAAAAATATTAATGAGCCTGTCTGTGGCAGGATCCAGCAGCCACAGATCATTTGTAAAAAAAATTTCATGAAATACCGTAAAATATTTATAAAAATCAATTTTCATCAATATTATGAGCATAATCACCGGTACAATACCTGCTATTGATACCATAATGCCTTGACGAGCCAGCTTTCTCAGCTGATTATTAAAAGGTTTTTTTCGTAACAAGAGCAGGATATACAGAGCAACATAAGCAAACGAGATATTCCTGAAAATGTGTCCGCTGACAAAAAGTTCCTTAACATCTATCATATGCAGCTTATCCCTATAGCTGAAGAATTCTTCTTCTCCATAATTGAAAGAGGCTTTAAAATCCAAATCATCCCTTTTATTATCAAGATATTGCAGAAGCTTTTCCGTTGATTCCATTAGATTATCCTTGCTCATGTTAATACTGTAGGGGATACCATATTTATCATATTCTTTGCTGTAGTAGTCTCTATTATAAGCCACCATCTGCACATCCGTCAGTAACAGCATAAGAGGCACCAATGCCACAAACAGGAATGCAAAAATTACACTGGTTATTTTTGTAATATTCATCATTTCATGCCCTTATCAATTTTATCATATCTGATTTCCTTTTCTGCATAAGCTATTGCACTTATTGCCAGAACCTCCAGAGAGTCCACATAGCTATCACTTATATCAAACATGTGAAAGGCTATGGGTAGTTCTGTGCAGCCTAAGATTATCACTTCAGCGCCTTTATTCCTCAAAGCAGATACTACTTTTCTTGTATCCTCGGGATTAATATCCTCTCTGCCGCTTTTTACACCGTAAATTAACTCTGTTATGTGCTTTTGTTCCTCGGATTCAGGAACAACAAGTCCTAATCCATATTTCTCAAATATACTCTTGTATATGCCCGACTTGCAGGTGCCTTCTGTGGCAAGCAAGCCTGCGCACTTTAATGCAGGATTGTTTTTAATTATGTATTTGGCAGTTTCCTCCACCATGTTTATCACAGGAACTTTAACAAACTTGACTATCTCTTCATAAAAATAATGTGCGGTATTACATGCAATAACTATTGCATCTGCTCCCATTAGCTCAAGCCTCAATGCTGACCTGACCAATTCAAAGATTGGACTATCCCCGTTGTTTAATATGGCCTGTGTCCTGTCAGGTGTATTTGTATTATTATCTATAATCATCGGAATATGCTCATTATCGCAATCGGCTTTTGTAAGTATGACAATACGCTCAAAGAGTCTGGCAGCAGCCAGGGGTCCCATTCCTCCCATGATCCCGATTGTTTTCATATATTTTTCCTCCATTAATCAATCTTTACAATCATTATAACAAATATATGAAGAAAATTGTGCAGCAATTTTCTTCAGACACGAGACACGAGTCGCGAGACACTAGAATTAGGACAAGGCTTTGTAGAAATGCCCTGAAATCTGGCATCTGGTATCTGGCGTCTTGATTTTTTTTGCAGCAGTATTCCATAATTGGAAAGATGTTATATAGTAATTAAAGAGTTAAAGCCCCTTATGAAATTATATTAAAAAACAATTAAGGAATAATAAAGTCAAGAGGTGATTTCTTTGAATAGCTTAAAGCCTTTATATAGAATAATGATTCCTATCCTTATTATATTATCTCTTTTAAACTTTACCTCATGTTCCACGCAGAAGAAGCCAGATTTACAAAAAGCACAAAAAGAAGCAGAGGAAAAAAAGCCTCCTGACGAGTTAGATAAGCTTAAAGACAGCATAAAAAAAGTGGAAAAAGCTCTTGAAGCAATATATGAGGAAAACAAAAAGCCAATGTTCATGCAGCAGGAAAAAATTGAAAAACAAGCTTCTGAGGGAGGTAAGAAACAGGAAGGAGACGGAGGAAGTCAATCCGGTGAACAAGGAGGAGGAGATGGCGGCAGCGGCGGAAACAGTGACGGACAGCAAAAGCCGCAACCTCAAGCCCCTGAATTAACCCCCGAGAAGCTTAAAATGAAGCTTGAGCAGGAACAATATAAAAAATATGAAAGTGTAAAGAAGGATGTTTTAGAGTTACATAGTGTATGGAATAGTTACGAAGCAATAGCCATAACCGATTTTGCAATGCAAACAACTATTAATGATTTTGAATCAGCTTTAAACAACCTTACCAGAACAGTCGAAACTCATGATGCCTATCTGAGCTTGCTGGAAGTAAATCAATTATATAAATACTTGCCGGATTTCTATATGCTTTATGAGTCAGAAGTTCCCCCCGACCTTGACAGACTAAGGTTTGCAGCAAAGAAAATAATGCTTTTGTGTGAAAAACAAAATTTCACCGGTGCAAATGACGTGCTACTATATTTTGATAACATTTGGATGACTGCCAGACCAAAACTTAAAAAGGATAATGCAGAAATTGTCAGTAAATTTGAGTTTGCCTTTGCTGATCTAAAAAATTCTGTGATCGCAAAAAATGAAATGATTGTTAAAGCAAAATCTGAAGTACTGCTAAAGATAGTTGACGAGATAGAAAAGATGGCAGAGAAATCCGGCAAATGATAGGGCCCCTATTACGGGGGTTCTTATCATTTTGCATATTGTGTAATATTATTATGTGGTATAATATGCGCAAATGCATATTATACCATATTAATAGTACCGCCCAATATGCATATGAAAGGAATTAGTATATGAAAGCTTTGAAGCTTATCCTGCCCTTGATAAATCTGTTACCTGAGGTTATTATCAAGTCCCTGGGAAAAATAATAACAGGTGTTTTGCTGTCAAAGTATGCAGATTTAGAAGTAACCGGCAAAGAAATACTAACCGAAAGAGAAAACCAACCAACAATATTTATCTCAAATCATTTGAGCAATTTTGACGGCGTTGTTCTGAACAGCCTGCTGAAAAACAATTCAGCAGCTTTCATGGCAGGAGTCAAACTTGAAAAAAATCCTTTCACATGCTTTTTTCTTAAGAGTATAAATCATATATCTATTGCCCCGGGCAGCCCTGATAAAAATGCTATTAAAGCAGCCTTAAAGCATCTCGCTTCAGGAGGCTCAATTGTAATTTTCCCCGAGGGTACACGTAGCAGGACAGGTTCCCTCATAAAGGTCAAGAAAGGTTTCATCCTCCTTGTAAAGCTGGCAAAAGTGCCTGTAGTACCCATAGCTCTTGAAGGTACCGAAATAGTCCTTCC
>JAQVFD010000240.1 GCA_028697435.1 Clostridiaceae bacterium | reverse complement strand
GCAAGCCGAGAATATAGTTATGACAAAATTAAGGCACAAATTCTTAGACAACAGGATAAATACGGCTGGGAGTTTATCTTTTTAGGGGCGAATATTGATGCCATTGCTGAAGCTGGACGATTTGGAATACGTGCTGACCGTGCAGCGAACTACCATGCTGACAGTGAAGGGACAGAGATCAATTTTAATGTAATGTCTGAAGCAATCAGCCAACTGCGTGTTTCTAGAAACATATCTGCTGATTGGAAAAAAGAAATTGACAAGGATTATGAAAATAGAGCAAAAAGTAAGCCAAGGCGGTGATTATTATGAGAAACAAAATATTTGGGGGGATTGTAGGGCTTGTTGTCGGAGATGCTTTAGGTGTTCCAGTTGAATTTATGAGTCGCTACGAACTAAAATCCAACCCAGTTACTACTATGAGAGATTATGGCTCCCATAATCAGCCGAGAGGGACTTGGTCTGATGATAGCTCTATGACACTTTGTCTTGTAGATAGTCTGAATAGTGGTCTCTCTTACGATGATATTGCCGCAAAATTTCTCGACTGGGCAGATACTGGATATATGACACCTTATGGGGAGATGTTTGATATCGGCAGAACGACCCTGACGGCAATCCGAAGGTTCGCTGGTGGAACATCACCTCTTGAATGCGGTGGAAGTAGTGAGTATGACAATGGAAATGGTTCACTTATGCGCATATTGCCACTTGCTTTCTATACGTTTGGAATGAAGAAGCAAGAGCGATTTGAAATTGTCCATAATATTTCGCGCCTTACCCATTCCCACAAAAGAACGCTAATTGCTTGCGGGATTTATGTACAACTGGCCTGTGAGCTAATCAAGGGATATTCTAAAGAAAAAGCCTATCATCGTATGATGGATGAATGCAAAAATATTTATAAAGATGAATATGAGCTGGTGCATTTTCAGCGAGTGTTGGATGGAGAAATTCAAAAACTGAAAGAAACTGAGATATCCTCAAGCGGGTATGTGGTGGATACATTGGAGGCTGCCCTATGGTGTCTTTTGACAACTGATAACTTCCACGATTGTGTATTAAAAGCCGTAAACTTAGGGGATGACACAGATACCGTTGGAGCTGTTGCAGGGGGACTTGCAGGGATTGTATATGGTTATCATTCAATTCCGGAGGATTGGGTAGCTGTTATTCCTAAAAAGCAGCAGGTTTTTGATCTCTGTGAAAAATTTCAAACTATATGCAGACCATTCTTGCCACTTTACACATATATGGAGTATTTCGAGAGTAACCCTACTTACCAATGGAGCGGTGAAAAACAAAAAGATGGTACAATCATAATGCCTTATCCTAATTATGATAAAACGCTTATTGAATTTACGGAACTACCATATGATCTGGGGTTTATGGATTATAACTATCATGATACCCTTGCAAGTTATGGATGTACAGACGATGATGGATTGATAGAGGTAATTGCTACTGCAAATACAGAATTGATATTGGCAGTCTTAACAGCCTATATCCGTGGTGAACGATTTTGCGATGGGTTATGGGCGGGCTGTGTTCAAAATGGAGTATTTACAGCAATATTAAGAAGATTAAAAGAGTTAGAAGCTTTATAAGAAAATGGATACATCAGATAAAAATAAGATGGAATTAAGCGGGGTGATACCGATGCAAATTGGATTTATAGATTTTTCAAAAGAGGAACGAAATAAAATTCTTGCCACATTGAAGCTTCTCGGAACACAAACGGCTCTGGATGAATTAGGAATTGGCGTGATTCGTGATGCCTATGCAGATATATTGTTCCCGGGTATTTCAACCATCCAAACCAGAGCAAAGTACTTTGTTTTGATTCCATACTTATTTAATCGTGCCGGCAATCAAAACCTATCCGGCGGTCGTGAGGTTTTGCGCTGGATTAATAATTCTGAGGACAAGCTGGTGGAAACACTACTTAAAAACAGTAAAAGTGAAGAAACTGGCATCATCGGGAAGAATGCACTTAGACAGAAAAGAGCAGTAAAAATGAAGCCTTCCAGTATTTATTGGAATGGACTTCGAACATTTGAAATCATTCGGGCTAGCGGAGTTTCTATGGCGGCAGCATGTACGATAACTGCAAAGACTGCAAAGCAAAAAAATGATTTGGAAATCAAAACAGAGGGAGAAACCTTTGACGATAGTGCTGCAATCGGAAGTGGCACAGTTTTATTTTCTCCCATCTCCCCTGACTACGATTTCGAAAATAAAGCCTCTATCCTTCTAACGAAAAAAGAGGCAGAATATTTGGCTGATAAAATCAGTAAAGCAATTGCAAGCAAGGATACGCTCCTTGCTTTCTTGGTGAAAAATAAGCTCGATTGCAATAGCTTTGATGAAGTGCCAATTGATATTTTGCCTGCCTCAATCAAGCGGGACTACCTGTTGGCCCGGGATTTCTCTGACTTCATTATTGGTGCCCATATTCGCTATAATGTGATTTTTTCGGAATATGAAGATATAGAAATGATTCAGGAATGGGAAAACTGGAGAAATGCATTCATAGCCCGTAAATTTGATTTGGAGGCTATTCTATCTCGTATCACTTGCAATAATTCAACCCAAAAATTTTGTAAGGATTTCATGGAGCTTACATATAGTGGCCATCTGGAAAAGATAGACGAGTTGATTATTTTCAGATAAAAAGCGGTAAAAGGTGATCGTGCAAAGCTGCACAAACCTGCGGAATATAGATACAATTACGACAGACCAGTTCACTTTTACAGGCTTGATTTTCGCTTTGGCACCGCCAAGACAATTATTAGAGATATTATTATAGGATTGGAGGGATAAGTATGGCTATGTTTGATGCAGCACATAATCGTTTGAGTTATAGTGAGCTACTGATGCCAGAACCAGGATATGCACTGGATTTTGCTGTTGGACTGACTTATTCCCTCGATCTTGAGGCTCTCCTTGGGATACCTGTATCGCTGGGCCTTCTTGAGGAAGCTGACTCTGATGCAATGAAAAGTCCTTTCTATCTTTTAGAGGCGATTCGAAAGAGTAGTGATAATATTGCTATTTTCTGCAATGCCGGTGGCATCGCATTACCACAAAAAATACAGAGTGTCTATTCCCTGTTAGAAAACAGCGTATTTGAGGTGAAATTGAAAAATAAACAGAACTTTCATCCCAAGCTGTGGTTTATAAAATATAAGAATGAAGATGGGAGAGCGTACATAAAACTTCTTGTTCTGAGCCGTAATCTGACTTTTGACAACAGCATAGATCTCTGTGTTTGTCTGCAGGGTGAAATTATGCGAACTAAACGTAAGTGCAATCAACCTTTGGCGGATATGCTCGAATTTGTGGCGGGATATGCTGATAAGAAAAAAAGACATAAAATCCTCACATTAGCGGAGGAAATCCTGCACATAAAGAATTTCGATATTGAGCATCCTTTTGAGGACTATGAGTTTCTGCCTTTGGGCATTGATAATCATGACAAAGAACAGACGAAGCTGTTTGACCATAAATACGATATTTTTGCAGTATCACCATTTTTAAGTGATGATATTATACGAGAACTTTCAAAATGCCCATATAACAAGGTACTTGTAACCCGTAAAGCATCAGTAACTGCCTTAGTCCTTAAAAGCTTTGATGCAGTCT
>JAQVFD010000239.1 GCA_028697435.1 Clostridiaceae bacterium | reverse complement strand
CGCTCTTCCGATCTCTTGGCTTTATTCATAGAAAGATCTGCATCAAAATACTCAGGGGATGCAGCAGGTGCAGAAGCTACGCCATAACCCGGATCAGGTGCTGACTCTTGAGTCATTTTCATATTATTATCAAAAAGTACGGAGGAACCTCCTATTCCTATTG
This sequence comes from Clostridiaceae bacterium, assembly GCA_028697435.1. Lineage (GTDB taxonomy): Bacteria > Bacillota > Clostridia > Lutisporales > Lutisporaceae > BRH-c25. The sequence continues at coordinate 3,509 of JAQVFD010000239.1, read as the reverse complement.
CAATTACCAGTGCGGCAGCAACAAGTCCCGTTGCCATCTTCATTCGCTTACTGCCCATTATGCCGCTAAAGAAATTCTTTTTCTTATTCGCCTCATTTAACCTTTGATGAAGTTCAGTTCTGAAGTTCTGAGGCAGTTCAATTTCTTCGAGATTGCCGCATGAAGTTATAATATCAAATAGGCTCTCATATTCTTCTCTGCATTCTTCGCACTCTGAGAGGTGTTTTTCAAATTCAGTCTTTTCGATATTATTTAAATCCTTATCTATATATGAGGACATCATATTCCTAATCGTTTCGCACTTCATAACCCTTCTACCCCCCTTCACCAAATTAGACTATATTTTCTCGGGAAAGTTCCATGCTGGCTTTCAGCTTATCCCGAAGCATGGCTCTCCCTCTGTTAATTCTTGACTTTACCGTACCAAGTGAACAACTCAATATTCCGGATATTTCTTCATAACTGAAGCCTTGAATATCTCTTAGTACAATTACACTCCTATAATCCTCATTCAATTCGCGTATTGCTTTCCTAATCATCTCCCGTTGTTCAACCACTTCGTAAATACTTTCGGGAGTTTCCTTGTCAGAACATAGTTCCATATGCAGCTCCCCGCTGTCAGTATGTATTGTGCTGTCAATGGATACATACTTTTCATTCTTCCTGCGTCTTAATTCATCCAAACAGACATTTGTTACAATTCTATACAACCATGTAGAAAAGGCTGCTTGTCCCTTGAAATCTTTTAAAGACTTGAATACCCTGATCAACGCATCCTGTGCCATGTCCTTTGCATCTTCGTCATTTCCCATAATACGGTATGCAATATTATATGCCCTTTTATCATAAGAGCTTATCAGGAGTTCAAAGGATTCAACATCTCCGGACTGGCTCTTTTTTATTAACAACTTTTCCAGATCACTCACAGCATTTCCCCCTCTCGCAAATTAAATATATCTGTCATATGCATTTTTCTATGTTGAAAAACCGAATTTACCCCAATTTTCTTTGCTTGCGCATTATTATATTATATATAGACATAATTATCAATTTTATTAGACGAAAAACTATATAAAAGGTTCCGGATTTTCAAAACTTTTCAACGCATTTTATATATTTCGATAATTCTATTATATCTGATTATCCTTAAGTTTAATATCAATTACAGTAGAAAAAATATTAGCAGAATAGGTGTAGTCTTCCAAAAAAGCCATTAAATCAATATTATTCCCTATGCCCTGTTCTATGGCAGAATATGCTTCAATAACCTGGCCGCTTCTCTCATATATCATTTGAGCCGCTCCTGCACTCAGTACCAATCTTTCGCCAACATTGTCCGCCTTGAAATATTCATCTCCGATTCTTAAATAAGTCGGAAGCTTAACATCCACAATCCCGCACCGGGAGCTTGCATCTTTATACCCTCCCAATACTTCAGCAAGATCATCTACATCTATAACCCATTCATCCTTTCTCTTAAGCTTCATTATCCCTTTGTCAAAAATCCTTATATCAACAGAGTCTTCCGAAAACTCATATCCAAGTTGTTTGACAGCCTCAACAGTTAAAAAATCCGACTTGTCGTAATCTCCGTAGTTCATTCCCGCGAAAGTTCCATTAACCTTAACTACCTCCATATCTATATATACATTGCCAATCTCCTCATTTTGGCTCACAGCCCCTCCAAAACTGTTGACTGTTTGCCTAAGGTTTATATATATAACTTCATTTAGCTCCTTAATTGCAATATTAAACCGGCTGACCAATTCGGGGGTCAATCCCAAAATATCCTCCGCGGCTTTACAATTCATGTATATTTCCCCCTCTTCCATAAAAGCATCGCAGGTTATCAGGCTGTTATTCAGAAACACTCCAATTCCATCAGATACCATAATAGGCTTTGTTATGGACTTTACTATAATCTCCTGAACCAGATTACCGTCTTTGTACAAGCTTAGAATTCCGGAAGGCAAGTTCATTTCAATGCCTGCCTTATTTAAGCTGTTGTCTGCCGATACAGAGCATAAGCATATAAGAACAATAAGAGCAATAAAAAAAGACCTTTTCAAAATTAACCCTCCTTTTATACAAGTAAAGCATTGTCTATATTTATTATTGGATTCAATAAATTATTCTAATCTGATGAATAAAAGAAGAATGCGTCGCAATTTTCTTTTGTTGTGCGCAAAATAAAAAAGCCTGAAGAAGTCGCTGACTTCTTCAGGCTATAGTGCTATATGCTTATACTTGTACATTTCTGGTCTTTGTATATGGGTGAAACAAGGATGTCACCACTTCGAGATCCCCGTTTATCACAGCTGTGGCATGATGCAGAAAATCTTTTGAAACATGATATCTAAGGTCTATAAACTCGAATTCATAGTTATCTTCTTTCTTTTCACATTCAACATGAAATATTGGGGTAAACTTTTCAAAAAACATAGCTATGGGAGTATCCATTGCAATGTTATACAAATCCATGTCGATGTCCTTCTTATTGTCTATTATTCTAAACCTTCTGGGAAACATATTTACTTCTCCGATTATTTTTCTTTTTCCTGTATACAATACAAAATGCCATTTTATCAATCCTATCATTGAAGGCATTATCCTGAAATATACTGTCTTATACTTATAACTGAGATTCTCATAAGCAATATTCTGTGCTATCTTTTTCATAATGCGGCGAAGGAATAAATAGCCGATAAAAATAGGGATTGTCATATAACTTGGAAAAATACCCTTGGTATAAGGCAAAGTATTAATCAAACACAATATTATGAGCATAGGATCGTATACTAAGAGCAAATCAAAAGTTATATGCTTTTTACTTAAAGGCCATAATACCTGTGCGCCGTATGAGTTTGTTACATCCAGAGCAATATGGGAAAAACATCCTAACAAAGCAAGTGGAAAGACATTCCATAAGGATATGCCTCCAAAAATCAACCATAATAATCCGGTTATTACTCCTGAATATACGAACATCATCGGTATAGAATGAGACATACCTCTATGGTTTTTCAAATATGCATAATCACCCTTAAGCTGCATTACTATATCACCATCAGGAATGATTGCTCCCGCAACACAAGCTATCACTGCAGGATTTGAAACTGACAAAGGTTCTCCGGATAATACAGCGATAGTAAGTCCTACAGCTGCGTGGGTTAACGGATCCATTTATAATTGTCCCCCTAATACATAGATAAGTATACATAAAGCATAAATTACATGGTTTATTATATCATAGTACTTACTTTTTTAAAATATTAATTCTTTATTTAACACATGTATTTTACACCCTCTAAGAACAAGCAAAGGCAAATATTTGTATTGATTTTTAAAAATTTATATGCTATCATATTTTATGTGACAAATGCCGGAGTGGCGGAATTGGCAGACGCACATGACTCAAAATCATGCGCCCTTAAAGCATGTCGGTTCGAGTCCGACCTTCGGCACCATATTGAAAATAAAAGGTTTACAAAGAAAACTTTGTAAACCTT
>JAQVFD010000238.1 GCA_028697435.1 Clostridiaceae bacterium | reverse complement strand
GAGTACATAATGGAAATGATAGCTGAAGTAATAGGAGATGCAGTTGCTACCTATACTGTTGGCAGTGAGTTTGCAGAAGAATGGGACATTAAGGGATTGATAGAATATCTGCATACAATATTCCTTCCAAAGAATACGATTAATAGGGAAGACCTGCTTAAGCTAAGCAGGGAAGAACTTACGGAACTAATAATGGATAGGGCTGTAAAAATATACGAGAACAAGGAATCTCAGGTTGATGTTCAGGCTATGCGTGAAGTGGAGAGAGTTGCACTTCTGAGAAGCGTTGACACCAAGTGGATTGACCATATAGATGCAATGGATCAACTGAGAGAAGGAATATCCCTTAGGGCATACGGGCAGAAAGATCCTGTTCAGGCATATCAGATGGAGGGATATGATATCTTCCTGGAGCCTATAAGAAATATCAAAGAAGATACCATAAGATTCATATATAATGTTAATATATCAAACATGCCCAAGAGGGAAAAGGTGGCGGAGCCGGTAGTAACAAATCAGGAGGGTAGTGTGAGAAAGCCTGTAGTAAAGGAAGAGAAAACAGGCAGAAATGATCCCTGCCCCTGCGGAAGCGGCAAAAAGTACAAAAAATGCTGCGGGGCGAATAATAATTAGGTTTCGAGGTTACGGGGCTGCGGGGTTACGGGGAGAACGGGTAACAAGGCAATACACGGACAAATTTAAGGAGGAATAATATATGATAGAGCTTGAACAGTATAAATTTGGCTTATCGGATATATGGGAAGCAATAGGGGAAATTGAGGTGTCCCTTTGACCTGACGGTTATAAAAGAGAGGATATATGAGCTGGAGCAGGAGATGAACCAGGAAGGCTTTTGGAATGATGCCGAAAATGCGGGAAAGATCCTGAAAACAATAAAGTCTTTGAAAGATAAAACAGAAAGAATCCAAAGTCTGAAAAAAGAGTATGAGGATATTGAAGTATTAATAGAGTTAGGGATCGAAGCTCAGGATGAATCTGTGATACCTGAGGTGGAAAAATCTTTTAAGACACTGCAAGAGGATGTGGAGAGCTTCAGAATTGAGACATTGCTTAAAGGGGAGTATGACAGGAATAATGCGATATTAACAATACATTCGGGAGCAGGAGGTCTGGAGGCCCAGGATTGGGCTGATATGCTCCTTCGTATGTACACAAGATGGGCTGAAAATAAAGATTATACTGTATCAATCCTTGATATTCTGAGGGATTATGAAGCAGGTATAAAAAGTGCCACTTTACTGGTTGAGGGTGAGAATGCCTACGGATATTTGAAGTCAGAAAAAGGGGTGCACAGGCTTGTCAGGATTTCACCCTTTGATACGGCGGGTAAACGTCATACATCTTTTGCTTCAGTGGATGTAATGCCTGAGCTTGATGATGACGTGAAATTAGAAATTGATGAAGAAGACCTGAAGATAGATACCTATCGATCCAGCGGAGCCGGCGGACAGCACGTTAACAAGACAGACTCTGCAGTGCGCATAACCCATATGCCCACCGGTATAATAGTCCAGTGCCAGAATGAACGATCCCAACATAGCAACAAGGAAATGGCAATGAAGATGCTGACTGCCAAACTTTTGGAGATTAAAGAACAGGAACATAAAGATAAAATAGATGATATAAAGGGCGAATACCGTGAAATTGCATGGGGAAGCCAGATACGCTCCTATGTATTCCATCCTTACAACATGGTCAAGGATCACAGGACAGGCGAAGAAACGGGAAATACAGGAGCAGTAATGGACGGAGAACTGGATAACTTCATAAATGCATATTTGAAGCAGGGGAATGGGGTATAATTTTACTCCATTCCTATTATTTCTACCTTCTTGCAGCCTTTGCAGGACAAGAGAAGTGCTATAAGCTCCTCAGGGTTTATTTCCATGGTTTTTGTATCTATGGATGCTGTCAGTGAAGCTGAGTCCATTACAGGGATGTTCTGGTTTATAGTTATAATATTTCCTTTGACGGAAGCGATTTTATTTATGATATCCGAAAGTACTCCCGGGGTATGTTTGAGAATCATAAAAAGTGTAACGGTACGTCCCCGTTCCTGAGCAGTATAGTCAAATACACTGTCCTTGTACTTATAAAATGCACTGCGGCTTACTCCTGCCATTTGACATGCTTCTTGAATAGTTGCTGCATCTCCTGTTCTAAGAAGAAGCTTTGCTTCAATAACCTTCTCATATGCTTTTGGGAGTATGGCAGAATTAATTATAAACATTTTTGTGTTTACCATTATGGATTGCACCGCCTTCTGTATATAATCCGGGAACAAGTGTATTCATATTTTATACTATCATACACTTAGCGCCTATTGCAATATTCATACAAAAACGGTTAATATATAAAGGATGAAACAACAGAGTGAAGGAGAAAATTTATGGACATTATCGCAAAACTGGCAAAGGAATTGTCGGTCAAGATCTGGCAGGTAGAAAACACGGTAAAGCTGATAGATGACGGGAATACCATACCTTTCATTGCCCGATACAGGAAGGAGCTTACGGGAGAGCTATCCGACACAATACTGAGAGAGCTTGATGAGAGGCTTACATATCTCAGAAATCTTGAAAACAGAAAAGAAGAAGTTATTAGGCTGATTGACGGGCAAGGCAAGCTAACAGATGAATTGAAGGCTTCCATTGAAAAAGCTGAAGTATTACAGGAAGTAGAAGACCTCTATCGCCCATATAAGCAGAAAAAGAGGACAAGGGCAACCATAGCCAGGGAAAAGGGACTTGAGCCTTTGGCGGATATAATACTTAAGCAGGAACGTATACCTGAATCAATTTCGGAAATAGCGACAGCCTTTATAAATGAAGAGCTTGGTGTCCTGACTGTACAGGACGCCATAGAGGGTGCATCAGATATAATTGCGGAGATAATATCCGACAATGCAGAGTTCAGAAAGAAAATAAGAGAGCTTACACAAAAGAACGGTACTATTGCAACAAAAGGCACTAAGGAGGAAAAATCAGAGTATCAGATGTATTATGATTTCAGTGAACCTATCGAAAAGATAGCCCTTCACAGAGTGCTGGCTGTAAATAGAGGGGAAAAGGAAGAATTCCTTAATGTCAAGGTGGAGGCACCGACAGACAGGATACTGACTTATCTTAAAAACAGCATAATAACAGAAAATTCTCCTTATGAAAACATACTTGAGGAAACAGTAAGGGATTCATATAACAGACTTATTGGACCATCAATAGAAAGGGAGATTAGAAATGCTCTCACCGGTTGTGCGGAAGAACAGGCAATAAAGGTGTTTGCCGAGAACCTCAGGAATCTTCTTATGCAAGCACCTATTAAAGGAAAGGTGATCATGGGCTTTGACCCGGCTTATAGAACCGGCTGTAAAATAGCAGTGGTAGATGATACCGGTAAGCTTCTGGATACTGTCACAGTGTACCCCACTCCTCCGCAGAATCAGGTGGAGGAAGCTAAGGGGATACTGCAGAAGCTGATCAGAAAGCACAATGTTGAAGTAATATCCTTGGGCAACGGGACTGCGTCAAGAGAGTCTGAAAGAATATGTGCGGAAATAATAAAGGAAATGGATATGCCCCTGCACTATGTAATTGTCAATGAGGCGGGAGCATCGGTATATTCGTCATCAGAGCTGGCATCACAGGAATACCCT
>JAQVFD010000016.1 GCA_028697435.1 Clostridiaceae bacterium | reverse complement strand
GAATGCCGTTGCAGCTTTACTTGGAACGGTGACACCATTTTGTTCCTGTTCGTCTATTCCGCTGTTTATGGGCTTTACCAGTGCAGGACTACCATTAGGGGTAACTTTTTCGTTTCTGATTTCTTCTCCTATGGTTGATTTGGGGTCACTGGTTCTTTTGATGAGCATTTTCGGAACTGAAGTAGCCGTTCTGTATGTGGTGCTCGGTTTGGTTATAGCTATTGTCGGCGGTACTATAATAGAAAAACTGCACATGGAAGAATACGTTGAGAGCTTTATTTTTAGAGGAGGTAATGTAGACATTGAATCTCCTGATTTAACAAGACATGACCGCTTGGTTTTTGCTAAAGAACAGGTGACAGACACATTCAAAAAGGTGTTTCCTTATATATTAGCAGGTGTTGGGGTAGGGGCCGTTATTCATAACTGGATTCCGGAAGCATGGGTTGTGAAAGCTTTAGGAACAGGTAATCCATTGGCTGTTCCGCTGGCAACAATTATAGGTATTCCGATTTATGCGGACATATTTGGAACTATCCCAATTGCAGAGGCTCTTTTGAGCAAAGGAGCACAGCTTGGTGTTGTTCTAGCCTTCATGATGGGGGTCACTACTCTATCTCTGCCTTCAATGATTATGCTGAGTAAAGCAATAAAGTCTAAATTGCTTGCACTCTTCATTGGGATTTGCGCTTTAGGTATTATTATTGTAGGGTACTTTTTCAATGCTATTGCACCATATGTTATATAGTAGGTATTTTTATCCTGCTTATTAGATTCTAAATAATTATAAAGGAGAGATTATTATGGCATTGTTTGGTAAAAAGGATAAAAAGGTTGAGACTTCTTCATGCTGCTGCGGCGGCAACTGCGATGCAGAGAGTATGGCAAAGGCCGAGGCCGCAAAGACAGAAGGCCGGAGCGTTAAGGTACTTGGCAGCGGCTGTGCAAAATGTAATCAGCTTGAAGCTGCAACAAAAACGGCACTTGAGCAGCTTGGAATGGATACAACGATCGATCATGTGACAGATTTTGCTCAAATCGCAGCCTACGGGGTGATGACAACTCCTGCCTTGGTTGTAGACGGAAAAGTAGTTTCTTACGGCAAAGTCCTCAAAACTGATGAGGTTGTCAAGATATTGCAGAAGGTCAGAGGGTAAACACGTGGGAAAAAGTAAAAATGTAGGGATAGGTTTTTTTGAAAAATACCTGACTGTATGGGTTATTTTATGCATGTTTGCAGGGGTGCTGATTGGTAAGTTCTTACCCGGAATTCCGGCGTTTTTAGGACGTTTTGAATATGCTAGCGTGTCTATACCCATGGCGGTTTTAATATGGCTAATGATATATCCAATGATGCTCAAGGTGGATTTTCATAGTATCAGAAACGTAGGCAAAAATCCTAAAGGACTATTTGTTACGTGGATAACCAATTGGTTGATAAAGCCTTTTACCATGTTCGGAATAGCATGGCTGTTTTTCTTCGTAATTTTTAAAGCTCTCATTCCGGCAGAACTGGCAAAAGACTATCTTGCAGGAGCGATACTTCTTGGGGCTGCTCCGTGTACAGCGATGGTATTTGTATGGAGCCATTTGACCAAAGGCAATGCAGCTTATACTGTTGTACAAGTGGCAACGAATGATCTTATTATTCTTGTAGCCTTTACTCCTATCGTTGCATTTCTTCTGGGCGTAGGCGGCGTAACTATACCGTGGGACACTCTTATTCTTTCTGTTGTATTGTTTGTTGTTATCCCGCTAACTGGTGGCGCAACTACGCGTAATTATATCACAAAAAAACGAGGACTCGATTACTTTGAAAAGAGTTTTATACCGAAATTCGGGAATATAACCACCATAGGTTTGCTGCTAACTTTAATAATAATTTTTTCATTCCAAGGCGATATAATTCTGAATAATCCTTTGCATATCGTTTTAATTGCTATACCATTGATTATCCAGACATTCCTGATATTCTTTATCGCATATCTTGCAAGCAAAGCACTGAAACTGACCCATGATATAGCAGCTCCTGCCGGTATGATTGGTGCATCAAACTTTTTTGAATTAGCCGTTGCTGTTGCAATTTCGTTGTTTGGCACACAAAGTCCGGCTGCACTTGCCACAATTGTAGGAGTTCTTACAGAAGTGCCTGTTATGTTAATACTTGTAAAGATAGCGAACAAGACTACTCACTGGTTTCCGGCAAAGAGCCAATAAGGAGGGCAGTTGCATACACTATCTTTTACCTGACACATTCATATCTTTAAATGGTATAATGACTATTAGAGAATTTGAATTGTAGGATAGGGGGAAAGAATGTGAGTACTGCTCCTTTGTCAAAGGAAAGATCTAAAGCAATGCTGATACTTGCAGCTACTGCAGCAATGTGGAGCATCGGAGGACTGCTAATCAAAATGGTGGATGCCAACCCGCTGGCAATTGCAGGGGTAAGGGCTGCTATTGCATCAGCAGTGATGCTTATATATCTCAGAAAACCGAAGTTTAACTGGTCTGTTCCACAGGTAGGAGCTGCGCTTACCTGTTCAGCTACATCAATACTTTTTGTTACTGCTACAAAGACAACAACTGCGGCAAATGCAATACTGCTGCAATCTACCGCTCCAATATATGTTGCTATTTTAGGGTTTTGGCTGCTTAAGGAAAAGACCACTAAGTACGATTGGCTGACGGTTGCAGTGGTAATGGGCGGTATGGCGTTATTTTTTGTTGAAGGGTTAAGCACTCAAGGGCTATTGGGAAATGTTTGCGCAGTGCTGAGCGGCATTACTTATGCGTTTTTCGTGATTTTTATGAGAATGCAAAAAGACGGCTCCCCCTTGGAATCGACTTTACTTGGAAATATCATTACCGCGATTATTGGGATTCCTTTTCTCTTCCTGTCCGCACCAAGTACTTCAGGCTGGATTTTTCTGCTGATACTTGGAGTGTTTCAACTGGGTATACCCTATGTACTGTATTCTGCAGGTATAAAAAAAGCGACAGCCTTGGAAGCGGTGCTGATTGCGATAGTTGAACCTATATTGAATCCTGTATTGGTGTTTTTGGTGCTGGGGGAGGTGCCCGGTCTGTATGCATTAATAGGTGGCGCTATTGTTCTGGTTTCAATAACTCTGAAATGTGTTCTTACAATTATGCCCCTTAAAATAGTGACTGAAGTCAAGGAGAAGCAACCTTTGGAATAAAAGATGCGTCGTGAGACGCATTTTTTTAGGTGTGTTCATGCTTGAAACGTAATCATGCACTTTTAATACTTTGTATTGACAACAGGAATATATAGTGATAATATACGAAATGAACAGTGTTCAATAATGGTGCAACGTTTAGGAAAAGAACGGTGACAAACGGAGGATGAGTTTATGGTTATTAGTGGAAGAAGAGAACGCGAAATAGAGGAAATGAAGGAACTTATTCTATCTACAGCAGCTGCAATTGCAAGTTTAGAGGGATACGACAAAGTATCTGTCAGAAAAATAGCTAATAAAATTGAGTATTCACCATCTATTGTCTATCATTACTTTGCAGATAAGGATGAAATCATAAATATAATAATGCAAAGAGGTTATCAAAAGATAATATTAGCAATAGCTTCTGCTAATATAAAAAGTGACTCTCCGGAAGAGCAATTAATAGAAATGACCAGAAATTACATAAATGCCGCACTGGAGATGCCTGAAGAGTATATGGCTGCGCAGTTAAGCAAATCTCCAAGAACTATAAAGCAAACTTCATTTCTATTTGAGGGAGCTTCAGATGAGAAGCCCATCATAGCCGCACTATGCAGATGTATAAAAGAAATTAACAAAGACGTTGATTTGGAGGACAGCAAATGTGAACTTATTTCGCAGTTAATTATTGCATCTGCAATGGGACTCGTTATAAAGCTTATTGTTGAGAAAGAAACAGGATATGAGCAAAGGAACAGACTAGTTGAATGTTTTGAAAACGAAATTGTGCTAAAAATTGCAAAGGTAGTTACAAATAAGTAGGTATGTATTCTGCTGCCTGTATCCCATGTGTGGTTTTTTATGCTGTTGTCTGAGAATAAGTGATTCTGAGGGAGGATCGTAAATGAAAAAAAGGAGCAAAAAGAGAATGTTTGTATTAATCGGAGTTTTACTCCTTGTCATAGGAATTATTACAGTGTTTTTTAATATTTCATATTCAAAAACCAGGGCGGAATTTTCGGAACTCACAGGCAGTTTATTAGCTGAGCTGCCTAATGAAAGCGGTGTATTTACCGAGAAAGATATTGTTGATTTGCCATTATCTGTTCAGAAGTATTTCAGATATTGCGGCTATATCGGCAAGCCAAAAATGTCCTTTATGAAAGCGACATTTAAAGATGTTGATTTTTCATTTGGGAAGGATAAATCCGCAATAAAGATAGATTATACACAATACAATTTCGTCAATGAACCACATAGATTTGCGTATATTGACAGCTCAATGTATGGAATACCCTTCGAAGGATTAGATTCATATACTGCCGGAAATGGCTCAATGAAAGGCGTGTTGGCAAAGCTGTTCACCTTGTTTAATCAGACCGGAGAAAATATGGATAAAGCATGTCTTGCTACTTACTTGTCAGAGTGTTTAATTATTCCTAATGCAGCATTACAGGATTATGTTGTTTGGGAAGAAATCGATGATTTACATGTAAAAGCAACTATATCCTATTACGGCATCACTGCCGGCGGTATCTTTACATTTAACAGTAACGGTGAGATGCTTTCCTTTGTAACTGATGACAGGGAGGTTATAGCAACTGATGGTACCAGCGAAAAGGTTAAGTGGTCAGCAGTTTTCGGTGAGTATGCGGAAAAAGACGGTATTAAAAAGCCGACGGTATTAAAAGCAATTTGGCATTATGATGATGGTGACCTTGTTTATTTTGATGGAAAAGACGTTGTAATTGAATAAAATAGTGCCGGATTGAACCGGCACTATTTTCATATCTTGGCTTCATATGCAAGGGTATAATTTCCATCGTTGTTTTCATAAATCTTCTCTATTTGTTCACTGATCAATTGGTCAACTTGCCCATTATAGTATATCCGGGCGCTTACACCACAGTTTGAGCTGAGTGCTCTTGGTACGGGCATCAGCTCACAAGAGATATTTTCTTTTTTCATAGCCCGGTCAAACTTTATTGCTCCGGTATGGGTGTAAAAAAGAACCTGATATTCTTTGTTCATTTTCTGGCTTTTAGCACAAATGTGCCGTCGTTTTCTTCGATTTCAACTGAATACCCGACACTTTTCAAATAACGCTGAACATTCCCTTTTGCTGTATTATTATCTACTATAACATCTATACCGTCTTTTTCCTCATCAAGAGCTTTTTTAGTCATGAGCACCGGCTGTGGGCAGCTCATGCCACAAGTATCTATTGTTTTCATATTTCCCTCCTATTAAGCCTGTGCGTTTTTTGATAGAAACTCTGAATTGGCGTAAGAGATTGCCAATAGAATCAAGACACAGATTCCGACAGATATCTGTCCGTTTAGAGTAACTCCTTTTGCACTGGATGCCAGTCCAAAGTTGTGACTAATGGCTGCTCCGACAATCAATCCTAAAGCGCAGACAGCCGAATCAGTATTGCCTTCACCGGCAAGTATCAACTGACGCAAAGGACAACCACCAAGAAGTACGGATCCCCATCCTACTAATGCCATGCCCAGGAAATTCCACAATCCGTCCGTATGGGCAATAGGCTGTTCCGCAAAACCGGGTTTGAAGCTTCCCATAAGCAGATTTCCGACGAAAGCTACTGCAAGAATTGACAAGAATCCAAGCATCAGATAGTTGTCTCGAAAAAGGATCATGTCCCTGGTGCCACCGACGGTGCACAACCTATACTTTTGCGCAAGTGCTCCGACAATTAATCCGGCCGCAAGTGAAATCCATACCGGTGCTGAAGCTGCTCCGGGGCCGGATTTACTGAAAAACACAAAAGCAGGTGCTATTATAAGCAGGGCCAGAAAACCGACATTAATGACCGGAAACAGATAACCTTCTAGATTTGTAAGCTTATAACTCCTCTTGAGATTGAAACCTTTGTTGAGAAAGAATATCCCGACATAAATACCGGAAACAAATCCTACTAATCCAACAATAGCATTAAAATCGCCCCCTGCGATTCTTAGTACCATTCGAAGGGGACAACCCAGAAAAATAAGTGCCCCAATCATTACGACAATCGAAAGTACAAATCTGGTAACAGGAGATGAGCCTCCTCGGGATGAAAACTCTTTATTCACGGAAGCTAAAATAAATGAACCCAATAGAAGACCAATAATCTCCGGTCGCATGTATTGCACGACTTCTGCACGATGAAAGCCAAGTGCCCCTGCTATGTCACGAAGGAAGCACGCAATACAAAAACCCATGTTTGCCGGATTGCCGAAATAAACCAAAAGAACTGCAAATAAGCCGACTACTCCACCGGTAATAATAATTCCTGTTTTTTCTTTCATACTTCAATATCTCCCTTAACGATATAATGCGTGCAAGCACACATTATATCTCTTATTTAAATGCCGTGCGATTATTTTGGCTTTGCCAAAAACGCACATGGCACAATCATAAAATCTAACGATTTTATGATATTATATCTGTTATTAGTTTAACAATGGAAATAACAATAGTAAAATAACAAAAACAAATAATACTGCGCTGCAAAATCATGAAAATGAATACAAATTGTATTTATATTTTTTCCAATGTATAATCAAAAATATGGATGAATAAAGGGGGGTTCACTATGAAAGAACTTTATATGGACAATGGGGCTACATCCTTTCCAAAGGCCCCAGGTGTAGCTGAAAGTGTTTTCAAATACCTTACTCATATAGGTGCAAATATTAATAGAGGATCTTATTCAAATTCTTTTGAGGCTGAAAATGTAGTTTTTGAAACCAGGGAGCTGCTCTGTACGCTTTTTGGTTTTGATAAGCCGGAAAACGTTGTGTTTACAAAGAATATTACAGAAAGCCTTAATGTTTTGATAAAGGGGCTTTTTAAAAGCGGCGATCATGTGATAGTTTCTTCTATGGAACATAACGCAGTGATGAGACCACTCAGCGCTCTCGAAGAAAAAGGGGTGACATTTTCAAGGGTTTTATGTAAAAATGACGGCAGCATGGACTATAAGGAGCTATTACCCCTAATCCTTCCTAATACGAAGGGAGTAGTTATGACTCATGCTTCCAATGTTTGCGGTACGATTTTGAATTTGAAAGAGGTCGGAAGAATCTGCAAAGAAAAAGATTTACGTTTTATCGTAGATACTGCCCAGACAGCGGGAGCCATAAAGATTGATTTTGATGATTTATGTGCGGATGCCATTGCCTTCACCGGACACAAAGGTCTGTTGGGACCTCAGGGGATTGGAGGTTTTCTGGTGAGGGATGATTTAGCTGATGAACTCTCCACATTTATAGAGGGGGGCACGGGAAGCTTGTCTGATACAGAAATACAGCCCTCCTACATGCCGGATAAATTTGAAGCGGGAACTCCAAACGTGCCGGGCATATATGGTCTTAACGCTTCACTGAAATATCTGCAGAAGGTGGGAATCCTGGAAATCTATGAAAAAGAGATGCAGCTTATGTCGGTTTTTTTAGAAAGATTGATGAATATGCCTGACATTGGTATAATTGGGAAGAAGAATACTGAAGGAAGAACGGGAATAATATCTATCGATTTTAAAACTCAGGATAATGCGGAGATGGCGCACCGCCTCTCATCGGAATTCGGCATAATGACCAGAAGCGGAATGCATTGTGCGCCTTCTGCCCATAAGACCCTGGGTACTTTTCCGAGAGGCACAGTACGTTTTGGATTGAGTCATTTCCTTGAGGAAGCCGATATATTATATGCGGTGGATCTCTTAAGTAAACTGAAATAACCGGAGGGTAGATAATATGGAATTTAGTCAGGTGAAGATATTTATTGCGGTCGCCCGAAAAAAAAGTTTTTCGAAAGCAGCGGACATGTTATTCATATCGCAGCCGGCGGTCACCAGTAATGTGCAGAGATTAGAGAGTGAACTAGGGGTTACATTAATCAATCGTAAGACTAAAAATATCTCTTTGACTGAAGGAGGAAAACTCTTTTATCGTTATGCGGTGGAATTAATCAACATTTATGACAAAGCCGAGTACTCCCTTAGGGGATATAAAAAGAACATTGAAGGAACACTGGAGATATATGCCAGCACAATACCGGGACAATACCTTCTTCCCTATATTGTTAAGGCATTTAAAGAAGCTTATCCTTTGGTTCTCTTTTCTATTAGCCATAAAGATTCCAGTGAAGTATTGGAAGAAATACTTTCAGGCAGAATTAACCTTGGATTTGTCGGAGCAAAGTACAACTCAGATGCCCTCGAGTATATCGATTTTTATGATGACAGAATGGTACTGATTACCTCTCCTCAAAAAAAATACAATTCAGATAGTGTCAGTATTAAGAGCTTAGTGGGAGAAAACATATTACTCAGGGAAGAAGGTTCCGGAACAAGGCTTCTTCTTGAGAATGCCTTGAAAGAAAAGGAACTGGATATGTCTATGTTTGAATCCCAGATCATTAATGACAGTCTGGAAGCGATTAAAAAAATGGTGGAATTGGATGTTGGTATTAGCTTGGTATCCGATATCGCGGTAAAACGTGAAGTTGAGTCCGATCAACTAAAGCAATATGAAATCTCCGATTTGGAGCTTAAGAGAAGTTTTAGTCTGGCTTATTGTAATAATAGATGTCTTTCGCCTATAGAAGAAAAGTTTAAGGATTTTGTGGCAAATTGGAAATGGGATGAGACGGTATTCCAATAAAAACCAGCAAATTTAAGCAGGAGAAAATGCAGTAAGGAAAGAAAACATAATGTAGCATTTTAAATAATAATAGTCGGAGGTTTTTATGACAAACACGCCAAAGCAAATAAAACCTGTTAACATTTTTTCGAAAGGGACTATCGTTGCTATTATAATTTTATCAGTTGTTGGATTGAGCATATTGGGAGTTTTTCGCTTTACCAGACCAATTCCGGTAGTAAGTGCTGAAAAAACTTCACAAAATATTGTTTTACCGGGTGTTCTTTCAGTCTCTTTTCCTGAGCAAGGACAAGCTGCTGTCGGTACTGATACTTATGGTGTAATAGCTGCTTCTCAGGACCAAACTTCCATTCCGATTGCAAGTGTAGCAAAAACTATGACTGCATATATGGTACTGAAAGCTTACCCCTTACAGCCCGGAGAGGAAGGACCGGGCTTGAAGATGACTGCAGAGGATGTTGCAGGATATAAATATGCGGTGCAGAATAAACATTCTTATTTACCTGTTGCTTTAGGGACAACTCTTACAGAGAAACAGCTTTTACAAGGCTTGATGCTGCCTTCGGGGAATAACATTGCTGATACATTAGGCAGATGGGTTTCGGGGACTAACGAAGCATTTATTGAAAAAATGAATGCAACAGCTAAGTCTTTGGGGATGAATAATACTCACTATGCCGATGCCAGTGGCGCAGATGAGGCTACGGTGAGCAATGCTGTCAATCAAATAATAATAGCCCAGGCAGCTATGCAAGATCCGGTCTTTCGTGAAATTGTGGCCATGCCTCAAGCAGTACTTCCCGTTGCCGGAAAAGTATATAACGTAAATGCTATGTTAGGCAAACACGGTATTGTAGGAATCAAAACCGGTTCCGGCGTTATAGCCGGCGGGAATTTCGTGTCGGCAGCACCGATTGTGAACGGAAGCGAAAAGCATTATATTATTGCCGCTGTGTTGGGTAGCAGGAAGCCCAATGAGAATCTGAAAAGCGCACTTGATGCAAATGCTCAGATTTTGGAACAGGTCCGACCCCAGTTCAAAACATTTACACTTGAGCCTCCGGCTAATGGTTTTGGTAAAATTATCACTCCCTGGCATACGGAAAGTGAATTAACGGTAAAAGAGCCGATACAGGTCTTTGGTTATCCGGGTATGAAGATGGATTATTCAATAGAACCCTTGGAAGTAAAATTACCTGTCCTTCCGGGCACTGATGTCGCAACCCTCACAATCCAAACGGGGAAAACCTCCCAAACCTATATGATGCAAAACAAAGAGCAAATTGATAAGCCCGGATTTATATGGAGATTAATAAGAAATTAATTTTGGAATTTAAGGGAGAAGCATGGTAGTTGTAGTAAAGGGACTGTTTCATATTGTGATTTGATACAGTCCCTTCTATATTCCTATTTATTACTCCGGAGTCATTTGCCGGAGCTTACCCCAATATTATACTGTTAAAAAGTGTTTAAAAAGTGTTTAATTGTAATCTGATTCAAAAAAACTAAATTATAATTAAACATATAAATAAAAATAAAAACAACACCTCTGATATATAATTGATATAAAATTAGTGAGGAGGAGATATTATGGAAAAAGATTTTAAGAGACCGTCTTTTTTTGTTTCATTATTATCGGTGGTATTTCTATTCATAATGATTATTGCGCAATTAATAGCAGTTGGCAGCCCGGATATTCACTTGACTTTAGTATTTGCAATCACATTAACGGTTCTTATGCTTATGACTACCGGTACAAAGTGGGCAAAAGTCAAGGAAGGAGTTATGCACGGATGTGAAATAGCTACTATTCCAATGTTAATACTTATGTTTATTGGTATGCTAATCCCAACACTTATAGCATCAGGAACAATACCCACACTGATATACTACGGACTGAAGATTATTAATCCATCTGTGTTCCTGTTAACGGCAACTCTAATTTGTTCAGTTGCTTCAATTTGCACAGGGAGCAGCTATACCACCGGAGGAACCTTTGGTGTAGCTTTTATGGGTATAAGCCTGGGGCTTGGGATACCTCCCGCAATAACAGCAGGTGCCGTAATTTCCGGGGCTGTTATCGGAGATAAGATGTCTCCTTTGTCTGATTCTACAAATTTAGCTGCGGGGGTTACAGAAACAGATCTTTTTGCCCATATAAAAAGTATGTTTTATACCACAGTCCCGGCATTCGTAGTTTCATTAATACTATATGGCATAATCGGTGCGAGATATAGTGCGTCTTCCATTGACACAACCGTGGTAGACCAAATACTTACCGGGATTTCACAAAATATCAATATAACACCGATGTATGCATTGATCAGTTTAATTCCGCTTATAGCTATTGTTGTTATGGCGGTTAAGAAAGTAAACGCTCTTGCAGCTATGGTCATTGCTTCAATAGTAGCTATGGTATTAGCAATGATTAATCAAGGCTACAGTATTATAGAAATGATGGCATTTATGAATTATGGCTTCAGTATTGACACAGGAGTTGCGGAAGTGAACAAACTTCTAAACAGAGGCGGAATTCAGTCTATGATGTGGACTGTTTCTCTGGGGTACTTAGGGCTTTCCTACGGAGGAATTCTTGAAAAAACAGGTATTATGGAAGTATTGTTAAACAAGATGTCTACATTAGTAAAGAATGCAAAAAACCTTATTATTACCCATGTCTTTTCAGCACTTATTGTCAACTTGATCTCAGCCAGCCAATATGTAGCAATTATTATTCCGGGCAGAATGCTTTTACCGGCTTATAGAAGCCTTGGTATAAGAAGTGATGTTGCTTCCAGAACTTGTGAAGACTCGGGGACTGTTTTATCGCCTTTGGTACCCTGGGGGCTATGCGGCGTGTTCTTTACAGGAACTTTGGGTGTTAATACATTGGAATATATGCCTTTCGCATTTTTATGTTATCTGACACCCATTGTCGCGATTATATACGCAATTACAGGAAAATTTATTTGGTATGAAAAGGATGGCATGATAAAGAGTGATGTAAAAAAGGCTGCAGAAATAAATGGATAAAGAAAATCGGCTTTGGAAAGGGAATAAAAATGTATGAAATCGAAAAAGGCCAAATAACAGAATTATTAACAGATTTGGTTTCTATTGAAAGCCCATATTTAGAAGAAGATGAAATAATGGAGTATGTATACAGTTGGTTCAGGCAAAATAATATGGAGGCCTTTGTTCATCATTATTATGAAACAAGAGTTACAGGCTTTAAGGGAAAGAATATCGTTGTAAATATTGAAGGTAAAAAGAATGGACCGGTAATATGTTTGAATGGTCATCTGGATACCGTTAAGTTGTGTAACGGATGGACTCATAACCCCAAAGGAGAAATAAAAGATGATAGGCTCTATGGAGTAGGAGCTTTAGATATGAAATCCGGATGCGCAGCATCAATGATTGCAGTAAAAGCTTTTGCTGAAAATCACAAGGATTTTAGAGGTAAAATAATTGCCACTTATGTTTCAGTGGAAGAGGGACCTTATGGGATGGGAACAAACGCTTTGATTGATGAAGGATATTTAAAGGATGTTGATTTTTCAATCAGTACGGAACCAAGTGCCGGATTTTCAGGCAACAAATTTCCCGATGTTTGTTTAGGTGCTCGAGGTGGATACGGTTTGGATATAGAATTCTTCGGTGTATCTTCTCATGCAGCGACCCCTAAACTGGGAGTAAGTGCGGCGGAGGATGCTTCAACGGTAATCAGCGAATTAAATAATATTGAATACATTAAAGACCCTCATCTTGGAACAGGTAATGCTTGCGTTATTGGTATTGAGTGCGACGGAGGTGCATGCAGTGTTCCTGATTATGCTAAAGTGAAGCTGTTCTGGCACATTGTTCCCGGAGAAAATGAAGAGACGATAACAGGAGAAATTGAAAAAGCAATAAAGAGAGCTAATATTAAATGCAAACACAAGATTAATTTTAGAGAGTCACCTTCCGAAGGGTCTAAAGGTTTTATGCCTTACACAGTTCCCGAAGAAGATCCCATAGTTAAAAAATTTATGGAAACTGTTGAAGAAGTATGTAAAACCAAGCCCGTAATTTCTTATTTTCAAAGTATAGGAGATTTTAATTATTTAGGTTCAAGACTGGGCGTTCCGGTTGTTATCTTCGGTGCTTCAGGTAAAAACTTTCACGGGAAGGATGAATATGTAGAATTGGACTCAGTTGTAAAAACTGCTGAAACTGTCTACAGGTTTCTTGAAAGGATGCTGTGTTTATAGGGCGATAATTGATAATGCGCACGTTAGTGCGCATTATTTTTCTATTAGCTTAAGCCCTTCTATTTTAATTCGTTTAAGATATTTTAGTACATTAAGAGAGGTATCATCCATATCAATACTGTTTGGAATAATGATCGTAAATTCCTGTTTACTGCAGATAATCCTTAATAATTTTATAAAAGCATTTATTATACATACACTCATTGTGTCTCGTCCATAATCCTTTACAAGTTCAAACTTATCGCCACAATAATTCAAAATGTCACTTTGTATATATGCTAAGTCCAGTAATTCTTTTTCGCTCAATTGATTCATGTAGTCAGGACCTAAAGCCGCAATTATTTTGCCAATTACATCGGCGATCCAAAAATACTCTATGTTTTTAATACAATCAGAAATAATCTTTATATCCGAAACATAATCTTGTTTACTAATGTCTTTCATGAATGTATCCATATTTGCTTTAAAATTATTACTACCAAAAGAATCCGATAATGGGGATCTTATTTCTTCATACTTTTTCCTGAGTCGATTTGAAGGAGATACCCCAAGGCTGCTTGTCAGCAGTTTGCTGAAATTATTGTAATATGTTATTGCGACAACCGGTTTTCCGCACTTTACATAAATATCAAGTATTTTTAGGACCATTTCCTCATCATAGGGTTCAATTTCAAGGATTTCATTTATTACTTCAAGGCAGTTATCAAAGCTCTCTTCTTTTTCATAATAGTCCGCTAAACCCTTCAATATTTTAACTTTACGCTGTTCATATTTCATTCTTTCAAATATGATAAGATCGTTAAGTTCATCACACTTTTTAAAATAACAGCCTTCCAGCAAATCTCCCCTGAATAATTGTTTGAGCTTTAGAATACTCTCCAAAGAGTCATTTTGGCTATGTTTAAAGCTCATGATGTCAAAGGTATCACATTCAAATTCATATTCTTTATTTATAGAACAACAATCACTATCTACATGCAAAAATTGATGCCCATTATGATCAGGTCCTATGTTTTTCTTTATAAGCCACAAATTATATCTTAAATTATATCTTGCTGCGTCCGTACTGCTGTCCGGCCAAAGATAACCTTCAAGCTTTTCTCTGCTCATATATCTTTTTTCATTCAATATAAGAAGGCAGATTAAAACAATGGCCTTACTCCCTAATTGCTCTTCCAGTTTTTTACCGTTATATTCAACTCTTGGCTTCCCCAAAAAATTAATACTTAGCATATTGTTTCACCAATCCCTATCAAAGGTTACTATATAATGTTTCGCCTGATTTTATGGTTACGCAGACCCTTACTTTTTCTATTTGATCTGACGGAACTAAAAGTATATCTCTATCCAAGACTAAAATATCCGCTGTTTTGCCTACACTTAAAGTGCCCTTGTTTTTCTCTTGAAAAATGCCGTATGCGCCATTGCATGTAAACATTTTCAATGCTTCATAAATATCAACTCTATGCTTTACAACCGGGTGATTTACTGCAGAGTGAATACCCAGCAAGGGTCGTGGCTCCGTAACATCACTATCGGAACCTCCGCATATTATTACACCTTTTTCAATTATTTCTTTAAATGGGTTTGTAAGAGTATATTTGTCTCCCAGCCTTTGTTCATACATCTTTCCGGGACCTCCCCAATAGGTTTCGTAGGAGGGTTGCATAGAAAGAAGGATTCCTAATTTTTTAGCTCTTTGTATTTGTTTTTCATTTATCAATTCAGCGTGTTCCAATCGATGGCGAAGCCCAATAATTCCTGTCTGATAAAATGCGTTTTCATGGGCGGTTATAGCCATTTCTATAGCTCTGTCTCCGATTGTGTATAAGGCAAGCTGAAGGTTATTTTTATAACAGTTCAAAACAAAATCGTTAATTTCCTGCTGAGTTAGAAGGAGGCTTCCCATGGTACCCGGACAGTCAGCATATTGAAAAGAAAGTGCTGCGGTTCTGGCGCCAAAAGTTCCATCGACATAAAGGCATCCTCCAAGTCGTTTTAATCCCATGGCTTTAATTTTTTCAATGTCCATAGTTTGGTAAAATAGTTCAATATCTATCGGAAACTCTTTGCCATGCTCATATAAGAAATCTGCATCTTTATCACTGTACATAAATCCGCCTTCCATGGCGTTAATGGTAGTTATGCCATTCATGATAAGAGTTCCCATTATTCCTGCAACTGCATCTTTCCGGATGTTATCTGAAATATTTTTTAGTATATTTGTACGCAAAATAGCATTGGCTTGCTTTCTGAAAATACCTGTGGGCATTTGTTTCCTATCCAGTTCAATACCTTCAGCTGTAAAAGGTATTTTAAAATATAGCATAGCATAGGTGTTTAATATGCTTACCTGATATTCCATGGAATTAAGTACAACAGGAACATCACTGCAATACTTGTCCAGGAGCGTTCTCCCGGGGAATCTCCCCTCTGTAAACTGTTCTTCCGATATACGTATTCCCCGTATATAGCCTCCCGAAAAAGAAACTGATGCTTCTCTCAACTGTTCGCCCAGCTCTTCGTAGGTTCTTGCGCAGCTTAAATCTACACTGATAGAGTCAAGTGCAGTTTGTATCACATGAAAATGACTGTCGATAAATCCGGGAAGCACAGTGTTCCCCCTTGCGTCAAACACAATCGTATCCCTGTCAATGAGAGGCTCATATTCTTTGTCATCTCCCATAGCAACGATTTTGTTTTGTTCAACAGCAATCCATTTCTTTATTTCTTTTCCTTCCATAGTCATACATCTTCCGTTTTTAATCAGAATACTTGCATGCATAGAATCTCCTCCAAGTTTGTAAGCAATTTACCTATTTATTTTTTATTGTATCATAAATTTTCATTGTAAACATTTCCAAATTGCCTGCTGTTACTGTCAAGTAAACATTGGCAACTTTCCTTCATACAAATTTTTACTAAAAATGTTTGTGGCAATTTGGTCGCATTTATTCCACGATCCTATTGACATGGGGACCCCTGCACCCTCTGGACACCT
>JAQVFD010000237.1 GCA_028697435.1 Clostridiaceae bacterium | reverse complement strand
ATGAAGGCGATATTGGACTTTAGGTTCCAAAGGGTATTGGATGAAATCTCGCTGAATTAAATTCTTCCTATGTTAACATAATTTACAGTGTTTAAATTATTGTAAATGGAGTACATTAATAATACATAAATCGCGATAAAGAATTGTTGCGGTTTATACATGCAATACAAACAGGAGGTGCTACATATGCCAAAGACTTCATCAAACAGGACGCTAATACCCGAAGCAAAATCTGCTTTGAAGACTTTCAGGGATCAGATTGCAACAGAATTAGGAACAGATTTAACAGGCTATAATGGTGATAAAACATCCTGGGAGTGCGGAAAAGTAGGCGGAGAAATGGTACGAAGGATGATTGAGCAGGCAGAAAGAAGCATGTCAGGAAGAAGATAAAATACAACGAAAGACGCTGATCATAACGGTCAGCGTTTTTATATTTGTAAATAAAAAATGATAAAAAATACTGATGACAACACTCTAATTCAATGTTAAAGCATTGACACCAGTATCGGGAGAGGAGAAATTGAAGGAAGAGCTCTATGGGGAAATTTAGTTACAAATAACTAACGTCCCTGATATATATGTTGTTCAAAAAAATCTTTTTTATACAATTTACTTTAAATTCGTAATGTACAAAGCATTTTCATTGATTCATATGTTAAGAAAAGTAAATTGTTAATACTACAAAAGTAGATTCTTCTACTATTTTTGTAATGATATATCTTTTTGCGACATATATAGTAATATATTTTTGTATAATAATAGTATTTATGTTAAAATGTAATTGAAATTGCGGCTTGGTTTCAATTTACTGGAAATAATAGCTTGGAGGTAATCTTTTGCGGGTTATTGCAGGAGAGTATAAAGGAAGACGACTTGACCGAATCGAAGGGACGGACATTAGACCCACCTCTGATACGGTGAAGGAAGCTCTTTTTAATATCCTTGGAGATGCCGTAATTGACAGTGCTTTTTTGGATTTATTCGGAGGTACCGGAGGAATAGGTATTGAAGCTTTGAGCCGGGGAGCAAAGCATGTAGTCTTTATTGATTCCGATATCAAAAGTATAAAGGTGCTGAGAGGAAATCTAAGTCGTCTGAATATAAAGGATTGTATAGAAGTTTATAATGTGGATTATTCAAGAGCGATAAGCAAGCTGCACAAATACGGAAAGAAATTTGATATAATTTTTATGGATCCTCCTTATAGTATGGGACTGGCTGAGTCTGCTTTGAAGGCGATTGATGATAATCCTGTTCTTTCTCAATCCGGCTATATTATTGTGGAGCATGATTCAAAGGAGGATATGCCGCAAAATGTCGGCAGACTACATTTATACCGTTTCAAAAAATATGGGAATACAGTATTATCATTTTACAAATCTATTGAATAATTGTCGCAGCAAAAGGAGGAGTAATTTTGAAAATCGCAGTGTATCCAGGAAGCTTTGATCCCACTACAAATGGACATCTTGACATAGTTAAGAGATCTGGGTTACTATTTGATAAAGTAATTGTAGCTGTATTGAACAATCCTAACAAAAAGCCGCTTTTTTCAGTGGAAGAAAGGGTGGATATACTCAGGAGAACATGCAAGGATATAGAAAATGTTGAGATTGATTGTTTTTCGGGACTGTTGATAGATTATGCAAAGAGTAAAAATGCTTGTGCAATAGTTAAAGGCTTAAGGGCAGTTTCGGATTTTGAATATGAGCTTCAGATGGCTCATATGAATAAGAAGCTCAATCCGGATATTGAGACAATATTTATTATGACTAACAGCAGATATTCGTATTTGAGTTCAAGTCTTGTAAAGGAAGTAGCTCAGTTTGGGGGCTGCATAAAGGGTTTGGTACCGGAGATTATAGAAGATGAAATATATAACAGGTTTATGAAGTAACTATCAGGCATGGTATTGGAGTAATTTAAGAATTTTAACAGGGAGGTTGGTATTATGGAGGTTATGTTGCTGCTGGACGCCCTTGAAGATATATTAGAAAAGGCGCCGAATCTACCCTTGTCAAGTAAGTCCATAATTCATAAGGAAGAACTGCAGGAAATAATTAAAGAAATAAGAATAAAGCTGCCCGATGAGATAAAACAGGCACAGTGGATTAAGGAAGAGAGACAGAAAATACTGATAGAAGCGAAAAAAGAGGCAGAATCTCTTAAAAAAGAATGCGAAGAGAAAGTTAATAAAGTTAAGGAAGAACGTCAAAGAATTCTTGCAGAAGCCGAGAAGGAGGCAGAAATCCTTAAGCAGGAAGCAGACAAGAGAGTTCAGGAACTTGTTGACGAAAGCGATATAATTAAAAAAGCAAATGAGCAGGCAAAAGAATTGATAATTGCCGCTCAGATAGATGCAAAAAAAATCAGATTAGGTTCCAAAGCTTATGCTGATGAGT
This sequence comes from Clostridiaceae bacterium, assembly GCA_028697435.1. Taxonomy (GTDB): domain Bacteria; phylum Bacillota; class Clostridia; order Lutisporales; family Lutisporaceae; genus BRH-c25. Next base: position 1,288 of record JAQVFD010000237.1, on the reverse strand, counting down.
TGTTGGCAGAATTGGAAAAACACACAGACAAAATTAATGAAACAATAAGAAACAATAGAGAAGAACTTAAAAACTTCAAGAGTTAATAGGTGGTACAAGGGGACGTTTCTCTTGTACCCTTTTTCATTTGAGACAGGAGAAACGTCCCCTTGTACTTTTTATATATACCCCAGACATAAATAGCAATACAAGCAGCAAATTTATAGCAGAGTTAATCAATACCTGCATAAAGCTGTATTCAACAAAAACATTCTGCATAACCGCTTCTGATGAGAGTAGAGTGCTAATAACCTGAACACCCGTGAAACTGGAAAAGAGTATATATGTGTAAACAGCAGCCGTAAATCCCTGAAGCAATTTGAAAATGAAATATATACCGAATTTTAGATCTGTTCCGGATATTATGCTCATTACCTGGGCATTTATTGAAAGACCGCCAAAGCCTATCATAAAGCTTACCATTATTACTTTGTATATCAAGGGTACTTGAAGCGAGGCACATGCCTTTGCACCGTTGGTAACCTCCAGAAAACCTATAAGGAAGCCTGATATAATATCCGAGGTGATTATATCAAGGGGGATTGCTTTGGAGACACAGACAGAAAACCATTTAAGGAAGCCTGATGTCTTAAGCATGCCGGTTATTACAGAAAAAAAGATAATAAAGCCTCCAATCATAAGTATCATGTCAATTCCATTTTTTACGGCATCCTTCATCAGCATTCCTAAAGTACGTCCATCCTTTTTTCTATACTCAATCATGTCGGCTATGGGATTTGACCTATACTTTCTTTTTTCGGGTACTTTTTCTTTTCTATAAAAGCGCATTATTAATCCAATTGTAATGGCCGATAGGTAGTGTGCAATTGCAAGGAAGAAGCCCACGGCGGGATTATTCATTATGCCGGTGGCAACAGCACCGATTATGAATAAGGGTCCTGAGGTGCTGCAAAGGCTTAACAGTCTTTGCCCTTCTATAAGCGTGCAAATGTTTTTATTGCGCAGATCTGCGGTGATTTTTGCCCCCACCGGGTATCCGGAAGATATGCTCATAAAAAAACCAAAGGAGCCCTCGCCGGGTACATTGAATATGGGACCCATAAGGGGCATAAAGACAGAACCGAACAGGCTTACGATTCCCAGACCAATGAGAATTTCAACACAGATAAAAAAGGGCAGAAGTGCGGGACAGACCACATTGAACCATAGCATCAAACCATCTAGAGAAGCAGCAAAAGCCTCCCCGGGATATTTGACTATGAATATCACAAGGATACAGAAGATTATG
>JAQVFD010000236.1 GCA_028697435.1 Clostridiaceae bacterium | reverse complement strand
ATTCCGATATATAATTCTGCCGAAACCTTGCGGACTTGTTTGACTTCAGTCCACAATTCCAACTATCCCATCGAATTGATGGATATCCTGCTGGTGAATAACGGGAGCACCGACAATAGCTATGAGGTATACAGACAGTGTCAGGGTGAATTCAGAGACCTGCCGATGACCTGGCTCAATGCCAGTCAAGGTAAATCCAAAGCATTGAATATGGCGCTGTATAATAGCCACGGTAAATATATTGTACACATTGACAGTGACGGAAAACTTCATCCCGATGCACTCAGAAATATGGCAATACGATTCGAATAGCAGCCTGAGGTAGATTGCCTTACGGGAGTTATATTGACAGATATGAAGCTAATCGAATCGACAAATAGGTTTATGATGAAGTTAGTACGGCGATGTGAATTTTTCGAATATTGCCAGTCTTTTTTAGCCGGAAGAAATTTTGAGTCCGAGTTCAATAGTATTTACACGCTCTCCGGAGCATTTTCGGCTTTTCGTAAATCAGCTATTCTTAAATCACAGCTTTTTAATACAGCTACAGTTAGTGAAGATACCCAGGTAACTTTTCAAATGCGCAAGATACAAAAAAAAGGCATTAGTCTTTGCGAAAACGCTTTCTTTTTTGTTGATCCCATTGAAAGCTATGATAAGCTTTATACCCAGCGCCAGCGTTGGCAAAGAGGTGAGATAGAAGTATCCCATATGTTTTTGCAGGAAGAGCTGACTATAATAAAAGGTTTTATTAGCAATTTTATGGTGCGTACACTGGTTTTTGACCATACCTTTGCTTTCCCGCGTATGATATGGTATTTTGCACTTATTTTCCTTGTATTTTTAAATTATCCAATTGCCTTGGTTCTGAGCTCTATAGGAATAATATATCTGCTATATTCCTTTTCTATGTTCCTTTATTATATCAATATACTTATGTATCTGGATAAGGTAAAAGATATTCAGAGGTATTACAGGTCGAAGTGGTATCTCATATTTGTATTGCCCGGATTTAACTTTGTGGTTTTTTGGATTCGTTTTGCCGGAATTATTAACAGTATCAAAGGGGAGGGAGTATGGAAAACCACATCCCTGACCGAAGAATGGAATAAGATAAAAGTTGCCGTTAATGACGACTTCCACTTTCCCAAAAGAGTGATCGCGGCATTAAGAAGGAAGGTTAATCTATGAATACGCTGATTGTGGCTTTACCCGCCTATAATGAAGAACAAAATATTGAAGCTTTGGTAAGCAGCTGGCAGCAGTATCGGGAAATACTTATGGACAAGTATGGGTTGATATTACAGATTGTCGTCATCAATGACGGCAGTAAGGATAAGACCGTCGAGATTGCCGAAGATCTGAAAAGAAAATATTCAAACTTCACATTGGTCAATCATATCCATAATAAAGGTCTTGGGGAAGCTGTAAAAACAGGGATTGCTTATTTTCTTGACAATTGTCCCGAGAGTCGGTATATGTGTCTGATGGACTGCGACAACACACAGGATCCGTGTTATATAACGGATATGCTTGACTGCAGTAATCGAACCGGAGCAGGTGTCATCATTGCTTCCCGTTATCGTAAAGGATCGGAAGTTATGGGAGTATCCGGTCTTCGCCTTGTTATGAGCGGAGGGGCCAGATATGTTTTCTCAGTTCTCCTGCATATCCCCGGTGTAAGGGATTATACCTGCGGCTATAGGCTTTACAGCAGAGAAATACTTCGAAAGGCCTCATACAGATTTGGGGAGGATTTAATTGAGGAAAGCGGATTTACCTGTATGGCTGAACTTTTATATAAGCTTTTTACCTGTGGTGCGGTCTTTGGTGAAATTCCCTTTGTTCTGCGCTATGACTATAAAAAGGGAACAAGTAAAATGTCAGTACTCAAAACAGCTATAAACAGCATAGGTTTGGCGCTGCGGCTCAGGAAAATCAAAATAACGGAGAAATCAGATGAGTGAAATTACAGAAAGCAAGATAACAGATAGCAAGTTGCAATACCGTATAGAGCTTTTTTTGGCTCTGATTATTACTGGTATTGTTTGTGCTGCCGGTTCTTCGAATTTGTTGTTTGCATCAAATGATTTGTATCCTTACACATCCGATGTTATGGGCCACATGGCAAAGGTAAGATATTTGTCGGATTGCTTATTAAAGGGTGATTTCCCTTCTTGGTTTCCCTATTGGCACAATGGCTCTACATTTACACAGTATTATCCTCCTCTTTCTTACTGGATTATGGCTTTGATTTATATTCCTGTTCAGAATGTGATGCTGACTTTCAAAATTTATTGTTATTTAATGTTTTTTATAGGTGGTATGGGGATATGGTACTTTTGCAGATCCTTTATCGGAGGATGGTGCGGAATTTTCGGTGCAGTGGTTTTTTGCCTTCAGCCGTATATTTTGAGAGCACTATACTCAGCGGGTACTGTTGCCCAAGGTCCGATTATTGCCTTGTCCTCGTGGTATTTATTTTTCCTTCTCTCATATGTATATAGACCGGATGCTAAAAAATTCTTAGTATGCACATTGATCTGCGCTCTTATGATATTAGGACATCCCAATACTGCTTTTATGATTTGCCTATGTATTATGGCAATTTTCTTTGTTTTTGTTATGATAAAGAGAATTTCATTAATTAATTTTACATGTGTTTTTCTTACAATAGTATTTGCCGGAATCATAACTGCATTTTGGTCAATAGTTGGTGTTACAGAACTGGAGACGCCGGGGATACCGTATCTTCTTGTTGAAGCAGCTTTAATATATACTGCTGATTTCACATGGTATACAACATTGTCGGGAACCTTTTTCTACTTTGCAATTCCTGTCACGATAGGAAGTCTGATTTCTTTGTTTGTGTATTCCTACAGATCCTCAACAAAAACCTCAGAAATATGGGAAAAGCACTATATTCTGTATTGCATTCTGATATCCTTTTTTACAATAGTATTTTCTTTTGGATTAAATTTACCTTTATTTGAATATTTGCCATTGGCAGAGAGTTATGTTCCCGGACGTATTTTGGCATTAACTTCAGTATCCGGAGCTATTTTATGTGCATATTTGGTTTACATGATTCAAAAATCAGCAAAAGGAAAGAAGCTGAGTTCAAGAGCCATGAATCATATTCTTTCTACGGCAATTATCGGATTAACTTTGTATTATATGAATCCGTTCACAATCGAATATAGCACAATTACTTCTTATGCTTTCGATGAAATGATAGCGAAAACAAATGTCGAAGGCAGTAATTTTGAGAAAGGGCGTTATGCATATATGGGTGTCGTCGATTCCAGTGAGACTTTTTTCCCAATAACATATGATTTAAATTTAACCGGGGGCTGGAATATTGAAGGTACTCCTCATAACCGGGCATTCTGGAACCACAATATTGCTTATCCAACCGGATGTTTTTCTTATATAGCTAAGAATTTAGCTTTTTGGAATACAAAATATCTTCTTTTTGAAGAAAGATTTGATAAGATAACTGAAGAATTGAATAAGGAATATACTTTTCAACATGTCAGCGATAAGGGCTATCATAAGTTTTATACAAGCCAATTGTCGTCATCCTATTTTCTAACCGACAACCGCAATGGGCTGATTTTTGGTATCGGAGCACCCGGAGTTGCTATGGAGTTTCCGTATCTTGTCTATGAACAGCGTCGGGATATTTCTGATTATTCGCTTGC
>JAQVFD010000235.1 GCA_028697435.1 Clostridiaceae bacterium | reverse complement strand
CTGAAGTAAATACCATATTCCCATACTTTACAGCCTGGGAATACGGTCCTATAGCACCGGGAGCACTTTTAGTCGTTACGGTTTCTTTTATCATTTTCAACCCTTCCTTTATTCATTAATCATTTACTCTCGTTTCATCCAGATAGTTATAAACAGTATATCTCGATACACATAACACCTTTGCAACATAATCGATGGCTCCTTTTATCAGAAACACTCCTTTTTCATCCAGGAGCTGAACTATATTCACCTTTTCCTCCTTTGTTATGAAAGCAACGGGCTTCCCGACAGATTCCAATGTCTTATTCACTATGCCGCTAAGCATCTCATTTATAGTGCTTCCATAACATTCGTCCCTATCCTCAATAAAATCCCTATCGTCTACTATATTGGTCAGATCATTAATAATGTTTCTTGCGATTGTAAGTTCAGAAATATCATAGTTAATACACAAGAAACCAATAAGCTTTCCGTTTTCATCCTTTATAAAAAGTGATGAGGATTTTAGCAGCTTACCATCCTTGGTCTTCTTTTTATAGTTCACCATAGGTTTATCAAACTGTCCGCTGCGAAGTGTAGTCAGTCCATATTCGGTCATCGGACTTCCGATACGTCTTCCGGTTATATGTCCATTAGCTATCGCGATAACAGAACTTTGCGGATTTCTGATATCATGCAGTATGACTTCGCAATTTTTCCCAAATGTGCTGGCAATCCCGTCTACCAGCGGAATCAAACCGCTTAGTATAGGATGAAGTTCCTCACCCATATTAACACCTCTAAACTATATAGATTCAATATCTTTTAATCATCTACAAGAACGGATTTAGCATCCACCCAGAGTCTTTCCAGGTTATAAAACTGTCTTTCCTCATCATGGAACAAATGGACTATTATATTCCCATAGTCAAGTAATATCCATCTGCCATTTCTGAATCCTTCCTTATGATGCATTTCGTAACCTGCCAGATCCATTTTCTCTTCCAGCTCATCGCACATTGCCTGTACTTGTGTTGTAGAGCTTCCTGCGGCAATTACAAAGTAATCTGATATAGTAGTAAGCTCATGAATATCTAATAATCTGATGTCTTTTGCCTTCTTGCCCTTCAAGAGTTCGATAACCTTATTTGCCATTTCTGTTGATATTGAAAACAAATGCACCCCTCCGCTTATTTTATTATACTATATATCTTTACCACATCTGTGTTATTTTAGGCCAATTCCTTTTTCTGCTTCCTCAGAGGTATTATCACTGTCTGCCGGCGCCAGCCTCATCTCCTCTTTTGGCTCCTCTACCCCAAGGTCTATCCGCATTTGTTCCAACATCTCATTGAGCTTTTCCTCGTCATGTAAAAAGTAGGAGATTTTGTTCAGGTATCCGTCATTACCGGGAAGTGTGTAAAAACTCACATTCTCCATTTTTATATCTTTTATATTCATAGCATAATGTGCTATATCACTGTTTTCAAGATTTGTCTTTATACATTTTGACATTGCATCAGCTATGGTAAGTGCCTTAGGTATCATCTTAGGACTTGCAAGCTTGTCTATAAATGCTTTGATTAGCTGTTGCTGCGCTCTAATCCTGCCAAGATCCTGATCAGGATATCCCGATCTGAATCTGGCAAATTTCACGGCATCCTTACCATTGAGCACTTGCATACCCGGTTTTAAGTGAATATACAAATCCTGTACAGGGTCCTCATAATCCATGCCCGGAGGAACCTTAACCGAAACTCCTCCCAGAATATCTATTATCCTTTCAGCTCCCTTAAAGGTTACCTTAACATAATGGTGTATGGGGATGTCCAAAAGATTGCCCACAGTCCTCATTGCAAGAGCTGTTCCTTCTTTTTTTGCTGCTGCTGCATTTATCTTATCAACGCCATATCCCGGAATCTCAACCCTGGTATCCCTTGGTATGGAAAGCAATGTGATTTTTTGATTTTCCTTATTATAGCTAACCACAATCATTGTATCCGATCTTGCCTCATCAATACCCATTACCAATGTGTTTATTATTATATCCTCTTTTGAGTCTTCGGGCTCAAGATCGGGATTATCTTCTATAACCTTGACAAAATGTTCATCGGTCATATTTGATTTATAATTATAATATACTGTTCCAATTATCGCAAAAAAAACTAAAAAAGAAGTTAAAAAAATAAGTATATATTTTTTCAAGTTTGCAGACCCCATTTCTATATATTTCACGCCAAGCTCAGTGATATATTCTATCTGCTGTTATCTCGGCACCGCTTTTCATGCTCCTGGACTTCTTTTAGCACATAATTCCTGGCAAGTATTGTATCAATATGTACAAACCTATTTGTTGACAATATGTACGATATAGATGAATTAAAGGCCCCGAGCAAGGCTTCGTCTAAGCTCTTTAAGGCTATACTCCTCAACTCTTCTACTCCCGGGAAGCTCCTTTCAGGTTCTATAAAATCAGAAAGATATATTATTTTCTCAAGTAAAGACATATTCTCTTTGCCGGTTGTATGATATCTTACAGCACTTAGTATTTCCTCATCCTCTATAGCAAAAACACTTTTGCAAATATGTACTGCGGCAGGCCCGTGCAAAAGTTCCTTAATATTCATGGTCAGTTCATCCGCCTCAATGCCTTCTTCTTTAAGGTATTTAAGCTGAAGAGATTTTTCAAGGTCTCTGGCACAGTCATGGACCAGCCCCGCAATTTCTGCCTTGGCAGAATCAGCTTCATATAGTTCGGCAAGCTTTTTGGCTGTCTTGCTCACATTTATAGAATGTACATATCTCTTTGAAGAAATACTATTATCAAGATACTCCATAATTGAGCTCAAATCCAGCAAATGATTCACTCCTTGTAAAGTCCGTTCTTAAATATATATGCTTCTACTTCTTCCGGAAGCAAATATTTCACAGCTTTTCCGCTTCTTATCCTTTCCCTGATATCGGTAGAAGATATATCAAGTAATGGAACTTCAAGGCATAATATTTCTCCACCGTAATTAGACGAAATTTCCTCTATCTTTTGTTCCAATTCCATATAATTATATCCGGGTCTTGTGACGGTAATAAACCTGCAAAGGGTAAAAAGATCCTTGAACTTATACCATGTCAATAGCTCCAACACGGCATCAGCACCTGTAATAAAGTAGATATCCGCATCTTTACCATATATACTTCTCAGTTTTTTCATAGTATCAAAGGTATATGTTATTCCTGACTTATCCACTTCCAGCCTGGATACCTCAAAATTAGGATTCGAAGAAACCGCAAGAGCTGTTGCCCGGTATCTGTGCTCCGGATGGCTTATTCTTTGAGACTGCTTATGAGGAGGGCTTCCCACAGGAATAAATATAACCTTGCTAAGCCCAAATTCCACTCTTGCAGCCTCAGCTGCAAAAAGGTGTCCATAATGAATCGGGTCAAAGGTGCCTCCCATGATTCCAATCTTGATTTGCCCATTATCAAATGCATTCTTGTGCATATAAATACCTCGGAATTTTATGAATTATGTCCATTATACAATAATATGCAGAGTTTTTACAGAGTTTTTAAAGTTTTTCCATATGTCCCTAAAAAGCATCTCCCTAATCATATAGTATATGGATAATTTCTTCTATCAAATCCGCGGCCTTCCTGTCGTTATTAACAGTTATACTGCTGTACTCCTTGTATAAATCATACCTTTCGGCATGCAGCTGCCTCAGTCTTTCCGGCTCACTTGCCAGCAGCGGTCTTGTGCTTGTATCAATACTATCCAT